>JAFYPP010000005.1 GCA_017559995.1 Clostridia bacterium
AGAAGTGTTAGATGACGCAGGAATGAATAGTGCAAACTTAACTTCTATTTCCATCCCCGAAGGCGTAACCACCATCGGACGATATGCGTTTAGGGATTGTACTAAACTGACCGATATTAGCCTCCCGCTGTCAATGGAAACTATTTCTTTAGGAGCTTTTGAATATTGTTCCAGGCTAGCAAATGTCCACTATGCAGGTATCGAGGAACAGTGGCTTAAAATTGAAATAGGAACTCATAACGACTCGTTGTTGAATGCCCGGCCACATATCTCTGTTTCCGGAACCGTGTCGTACGGTAACGCCCCGGCGGTTGGTATTGATGTATATCTCTTGTATCCGAATGGGTCGGTGAAAAAACACACTACAACTAATTCGACTGGCACCTACATGTTCCAAGATGTTGAAGTGGGATCATTTGTGGTACGGGCGGCAGACGATAGTGGAAATGTATCCAGCAGCAATATTCGGGTAAAACGGACAGGTGTCTTTTCATCCCTGGTAGCTGGGGAAACAAATTTAAAACTGAAAGCAGCATTCTGCATTTTCGGACTTGTGGAACCTGCAGAGGCTTATTCAATTTCTATCCTTGATAAAAAGGGAAATGTCCGCTTAACTCTCAACAGCGATTCTGCAGGACAGTTTATTGCTGCAGGCCTTCCTAATGGAACCTATGTGGTTAAAGCGGAAAATGACAACTTCATCGGAACTCAGGAGGTCACAATATTCAACAATAGTACTGAAATAACTATAACTGCCTTCGAACGATTTTCCAGCATCTATGGAACCACAAAGATCCTTACCCGAGATGGATTACATGAACTTCGTGCCAATGTAAATGTTAAGTTGTTTGATGAAAACGGAACAATCATCAATCAGGTTCTTTCGGATCCCACGGGAAAATATCAGTTTAGTATGCTGCAAAAGGGTAACTATTATTTGGTTGCCCAAACATCTGAAATTCGAAACGATCCCAAATTCCACATCAAATTCCCATATGAATTGACTGCTTATGCCGATGTTGTCATATCTGATTCCATGGATTATTGTATCGATTTGTTGCTAACTGAAGCGCAATCGGGTTCTGCTACGATTTCAGGAACAGTAAAAAAAGGCAAGACACCTCAGAGTGGCGAAGTTATTCTGTGTAACTGGAACGGAAACCAAATTGCAAAATATTCGGTTTCTACAGATGGTTATTACGAATTTAATTTCCTTGAGGATGGAAAATATCGGATTACAGCAAAAACTGCGGTTGGCAGTGGTTCAATTGTTGTTGTTGTAAAACATGGTGAGGCAAAAGGAAACGTCGATATTTCTGTATCCAAGGGTAATCAAACGGCACTTCATGAGGAGAAAGTGACTGCCTGGGATATCCAAACCAGAGCGGAGGCTCTTGCCTACAAAGAAGAAATAGCAGAAGAAAAAGCGTACTTTGACGCACTGTCTGACAAGGAAAAGAAGAAGCATTCCGATGAGTATGTGAATCTCCTGAATGAATTGATTGCGTTGATTACAGATTTGGAAGTAAGTAGCGCAGACGGTGCTTCTGTCAAAAATCTTGCACAAATCGTTTCTTCGGATGAGATCACCAACGAGGCATCCGTCGAGTTCCATCTTGAAGTTACAGGAGCCGATGGTTGGGCTTCTCATAGTGCGAACAAATACTATGAGATCGAAGCAAACCATCTTGTGGGAAACGGAATGGTTGAAGCGTATTACGATATTTCTTTAACCAAAGATGCAAATGGTATTTCGGAGGCAGTATCGGATTTTTCGATAGATACTGATACTACTGGTTCGGTTTTGATTACTCTGGAAATCCCGGAAGATCAGCGGGGAGCCGAAGAATATATCATGATCCATGAACACAAAGGAGAATTGGCAACTCTTGCGGATCTTGACAACGATCCCAATACGATCACCTTTGAAACTAGTAGCTTTTCGACCTTTGCGCTTGTAAGCAGAGAAAAAGCAATTGGTAGTTCAGGCGCGAGTGTGCGTGCCTGCGTCAACTCAATTACTGCAAACAACGAGTCTGTTTTTGTTGATGTTGAGTGTTTTGATCCGACAGGTATCAATCTCTATGTCGCAATGTACAACGATATGGGGAAAATGCTTAGCATTCATATAGAACCTCAGTTGATAAGCGGAACATCTGTTTATACATATTCGTTGCCGGAGAATCGTGATACTGGTGGTTCGTGTGTCATTGTAAAGGTGTTTATTTTACAGAAGAACACCTTTATGCCTGTTGCTTTCAAGGAGAATCACCTCATCGCTTAAGCCTATCAGTGAAAACAATGATTCATATCAAGCGTTGTTTTGTGACATAGGTCATGCCATTGAGTGACATTCTTTGATTCTATCATGTTTGCAATGAAATGATACAACCACATTTTCGAGGACAATTTTTGCATCGAAAATGCAAGATTCTCCTGTTTCGGCCCGTCAGCGAATGGTCAGCGCGGTGCTGACCAAAACCCCGCTCTGTGATCGCTGTCCTCCGGGTTCTATGCCCGGAGGGAGCTGCTCATAACCCGGAGGTCGTAGGTTCAAATCCTGCCTCCGCAACCACTAGGAAAGCCTCGTCATCTTAGGATGGCGAGGTTTTTTTCTTATGTTTTTACGGTTTCGATGTAGACGGAAGTATTCCGGTTTAGACGGGTTTAGGCAGTTCTTTTCGGTCAGCAGATGGTCAGCGAAACAGACCTTTGCCGTCACCGTCGTCAGCGCGCCGTCAGCGAGGACGACGGGTGGAGATCGTATGGTAGGAAGGTTGTTTGCAGCATTATCTCTATAAGTATTATTAAGGCGAGTAGCACATCAGTGTTGCTCGTTTTTATATTTTGAACCGTCATTATGTAATATACGCAAAATAAACGACAAGTATCAAAGAAATAAGCAAGGTATTTAACCTCTCCTCACCATTTTTTGATGGAGGGGTTCCTGTGGCTTTTATCGTACAGTATCCCTGATATTCTTAAGATAATAAGAGTGTTAACTGCAAATATGACGGTAACGGAGGTACACATGTAATGGGTATTATCGCAGCGCTTCTGTTCCCTGCTTTGGTGGTTATAAGAGCCACGCCGAAGAGACGTAGACATCGTCGGTAACTATATGTGTATGTGGAGGGCATGTATATGAAGTTTAAAATCGGATTTGTCAGTAATGTTTACGAAAAGAAGAACAACGATCACATCGAAAGTACCCCTGCTGCAGATAGAGGCACACCTCGTAAATCTGTAGTTCAGGTTATGTTTCCCGGGCGTGGCTGCTCTCTGACATATTACAATGATCAGTTTGATCTCCGTGTAGGTGATTTCGTATATGTAGACGGCAAGCTGGAAGGACAGCGTGGCCGTGTGACCGATGTCGCCTACGCCTTCAAAATCAAGGTGTCCGACTACAAGCGTGTTGTTGCTTTGGTGGACACTGCCGTTAAGGGCCAATTCTTTTTTGCCGGTTCTCATCTTGTAACATTTGATCGTGAGGTCATTCCTACAGGCAAGGTCTCGACATGGTTTAATGCCCCGGCAAAGGAAGGGGATGAATACGTCTGCGGCAAGGATGATCAGACATTCCGTTTAGATGATCCCAAAGGAATGAAAGTCAGTCCTGAGATTGCCGAGCGTGGATATGATTACTACATGGGAAGTAACGTTACCTATATCGCTATCGATGGCAATCATGGATATGCGATTGTGGAAGGCAGTAAGCCCTACGAGGTCGAGTTTGATTACTGTTCCGGTGAGATAGGGAACCTTACCTGTTCCTGTTACTGCAGTTACCATTGTAAGCACGAAGTTGCCGCTATGCTTCAGCTTAAGGAAACCTTGAAAATTATTGAGAAACACTATGCTGAACAATATGAGCGCACCGGCTATTTCGCAGCCATCTTAAAGGAAACGCTTTTCACTTTTGCCGTGAACGGACAGGAACATGGCAGCTTAACGCTTAACTGAGTTGTATGGGCGGGGGAGATTGATGCTACGCTATGTAGAAGTGGCCTTAAGTCACAGGGAGATTCCGGACGAAACGGCGCTATGTATTTACATATCCGGATGTCCGAATCATTGCAAAGATTGCCACTACCCAGAACTACAATGCGCTGATATTGGTGATATTCTTTGGGACTATTTTCCGGACATTTTGGACCTGTATTCTTTGCAAGCCACTTGTGTTTGCTTCATGGGTGAGGGCGCTGCCGGTGATGCAGAAATTGCAGAGTTACGTGCACTTGCTGCGCTTGCAAGGAACGAGGGTTTTAAGGTGGCCGTTTATAGTGGACGGGATGTTGAGATCGAGCCGTGGATGAGTTGCTTTGATTATGTTAAAGTAGGAAGCTATCAAAAAGACCTTGGTGCACTAGATCAGCCCACGACAAATCAACGGTTATATAAACAGACAAGGCATGGATTTGATGATCTAACAGCAGTGTTTTGGGATAGGGAGGATACCAATGGGATTGTTTGATTTTCTGTTTGTTTCGCATATCATCGCTGATGAAGAAGACGATGATATCATCTTGGGAATGTTTGATAGCCCCAAGAAGAAAAAGGAACGTTACTGCCCTCGTTGTGGATCCTGGATGTTTGAGACTCGATACGGAACTTGGGAATGCTCCCGTTGTGATACCGAGCGTGACGAAGACGAGTTGGAGGACGAATAACGCGCGAATCTATTGACTTTAAGCCCCATCTAAGCATTGAATTTTCTGAGTTTTTGGAGTAAAATTAAAGTGTATAATTGAACAGAGCGCTGCAGAAATTATCGCAGCTCCAGAGAGGTTCTGCATATTACTTGCAGGCCTCTTTTTCTTAATTAACTGAATCATACAGCCAAATGTAAGCACTTACATTTGGAACACGTAATAAAATCGGTTTGGATCCCTGATGCAGAAATACTTCGGATGAGGAGTGTCGTTATGGCAGTCAGTATATTCTTAAATTTTGAAAAGCTTTCACTTGAAATCGCAGAAAATGAAATAGCTCAAATGACTGACGATAACCAGCTGGAAGAGTTCGAGGATATCGGTGCTGTTGACGATGATAAATTTAAGCACAATCTGTATCACGGAAGCATAGCTGCCGTATTTATCGCAAATATCTATGAAGCAACATTGAATACTATTCTGAGTAGTATCTTAGGAATTGCAGATGTTGAAATTCTAAAAACTTCTCATAGCGTAAAACTCCAACTCATATGTGCTATGTATCAAGTGGATATCAATTCTATCAAGGGAGACAATTCATATAGTTGCTTAAAGAAAATTCAACAATTACGAAATGACCTATCGCACTTCAAGTGCAACGAGGTCTCTGTGGGACATTTTATTCATCAAGAAAGCAAAATCCCGATGGGAACAAGCAAAGATTCTTTGGCAAAAATGTTCACAAAAACTTATATGCAAGCTTGTTACGATGGAGTTATCGCACTCCTTGAGTTAATCTGCCAAAAGTGTGGTCTCGTTCTCTACAAAGAATGCCAAATAATCGATAGCGATGGGCGAGATGGCGCATGCGAGTTTGTTGTGACACAGCAAACCTATGACGAGCGAGATAGGGACTAAAAATGTCCATCAGGCAGACTCAGGAAAAGATAGAAGCGTCTTTATCAAGGTCGGCTCTATTGAGAATATGATCCGCAGATGCAAATGTGAAGTAGGGAGGAAATAGTAGTCAAATGAAAACCTATGAGCTTTTACAACAAGGGCCATCTGTGTATATCCCAGTGCTTTTACTTTCTCTTGTGATTACAGTAATAGCGTACGGCGCTTTTCCTTTAACATTTGCGAAAACAAGAAAAAGTTTTATAACCAGGAGGAAATATAATCTTCTTTGCTACGGTGTTAATTTCCTGGTAAATATATTCTTCATTGTTATAAACGATAAGTCTTCTTCAGGCGGACCTTACATGTTGTGGACTTTTGTTTTTAGCTTGACAGGCGAGAGAATATTGAAAAGCAGATACTTGTTAGAAATACATCCGACCATTAAAAACAAGAAAATGTCTTCTTCAACCCAAGCCACCGGTATTGCGAAATCAGACGCCACTATTACAACGGAGAACCCGACAATTACCCCGTTAACACCGCAGCAACTGACAGATGTCCCTGTGCAAAATGGAAACACTATTCCTGAAGCTGTAGCTGTGCATCCGAAAGAAATTCCTCAAGTCCGCTTTTGCAGAAAATGTGGATTTGAATTATTGGAAGACAGCGAGTTTTGCAGCAAGTGCGGAACAAAAGTTGTAAGGGGGTAAACAAAATGAAATGCCCAAAATGCGGATACAACATCCCTGCTGATAGTGAGTTTTGTCAGTATTGCGGCGTTAATATTGCCGAAGAGCAACGGAATCAAGCGGCGGAGCGGGCAGCGGCAGAAGCTGAACAAGCTGCAAAAAATCGTGAATACTACGGTATTGCCAAAGACCATTCCTCGGCAGATCAGGAACCCGATTCGCTTTTTACGCAGGCGTACAATTCCTACATAAGCCCTACAGCTGTGGGGCAACAGTTATTTGATGCTCTTATTGGCGGTGAGGCATTGAAAGAGGCATATCGAAAAGAACGCGAAAAACAAGCACAGCTGAACGAAGCAGGAATTAGAGTTAATTACAAGGACAGTTATCTGGAGTTCATGAGTGTTCTGAATAAGGAATATTCTTCCGGAATGCCCACTTCATCAAACCGTACCACAAGCCCTCATCAGCCAACGAATTTCTCCGCACCGGCACCTTGCAGTTTTCAGCCTGCACCCTCAAAAAAGAAAGGGAGTTCCGCTGGAGTTCCCATAGTGATCCTTTCTGCTTTATTGGCAGTTTCAATTGGCGTAATTGCGTATTTATATTTTATTACAATTTCTGCACAGGTTACGCAAATCAAAGAAATGGAAGTGGCGGCAGCTGATAGATTGGATACAATCACCTCTTTGGAAAACACAATCACGATTAAGCAAAGTGTAATTGCTGAGCAAAAAAAAGAAATCTCCACCCTGACCCAGAAAGGCAGTTACTTCGATGCTATATGTAAAGAACTGCGTTCTGGAAATATCGGTTACGCTGCAAATAATTTCAAATCTGATGAAAGTGTAATAGTCGTTAAAAAAAGTGAGCTGAATAGAAAGTTCACTCTCACGGCAAACTGGACGAATGGTGGCTCTGTATCTGTCGACTACTCTGGCTCTGCTGCTACGGTTTTATTTGATTCCGATTCGTGGACAACCTCTACCAAAATAACCGTTGTTCCCAAAACATCAGGTGTTACCGCTATCACCTTTAGCAATGATGTTGACTCGAATACTTTTAAGGTTTTGATAATTGTAACCAACTGATTCAGCCCTCATTGTTCTATGTAAGGAGTGATTTCTTGCGTTGTTTTAACTGTAGCAATCTGGTGCCGTCGAACAGCCAATTCTGCCATTATTGTGGTGCTGACTTAACGAAAGTCGATCGCTGCGTCAAGTGCGGCAATCCTCTGGATCAAGGTATGTACTTTTGTCCTATATGCGGAACTGCGTGCAATATCCCTGCTCGTTCTACAACAGAATCGTCTGTTCTTGAGAGTGCTCTCCCTAAAAGAAAAAGGAAATGGCCAATTGCCTTGATCTGTTTTTTGGCTGTCGCAATTACAATAGGCGGCTTATTCATTTACAAAAGCACCAGAGTAGATTTAGCAGAAATTGCAGAAAATGTTTTGTATCTGGAGGTATATGACGACACCAACACTATCATTGGCAGCGCAAGTGGTTTTCTGGTAAATGACGGAACTACATTAGTCACCAATTATCATGTGATTGAAGACGCATATCGGATTGTAGCAATGACATCAGATGGTTACCAGAAGACAGAGATTCTTTCCGTTGTTTCCTATGACGATTTGGCCGATTTGGCCGTTCTGAAATGTGTAAGCAATCCTGGCGTAAAACCATTGACATTAGCAGACTCTGATGTGGTTAAACAAGGCGATATAGTATATGCAGCTGGATATCCCTTAGGCCTTGCGAATACACTATCAGATGGCATTATAAGTTCCAGATACATCGACTCCGGGATGGATACACTGCAAATTACAGCCCCCATTTCCGGTGGCAGTAGCGGTGGAGCCTTATTGAATGGTAGAGGAGAAGTCGTTGGCATTATTTGTGCTTACTATGAGGAAGCCCAGAATCTAAATATTGCAATTGCTGCTAACGAACTGGCGTATATGCTGCAATATCCAGGAAATGAAAAAACTCTAAAACAGTTTTACACAGATAGCCATTCGCAAACCATTCAGTTGCCCAATAACACTACTGATATGTCTCCAAAATTTGATAGTGTTCGTATTCTTGAAATCTCCTTTGCAGACAAGCACAGTACAGATTTATTTATTGCACAGTGGGAAAGTGGCCCTTCCACAGAAACATTTATGGCGCAGCTGATGGATAAGTATAGGCGAAAAAGTGAACGCGGATTTGGGGCTATTACAATCAAGCCCGGTGATTATGTGCCCGAAGTGGATGCGTGGTGCTTTGACCCAAGTCGACGTCCTGGGGATGTAGCTGTCATTGAATGCGCGTATGGCTATTCCGTTTGTTATTTTTCTGGAATTACTGGGCCCGAAAAGTTGAAAATTGGAATCAGTGCTGATTTTCCTCCCTATGAGTATTACGATTCGACTGGAGCGCTTGTTGGTATCGAAGTCGATCTTATGCACGCAATCGCTGAAGAAATAAACTTCCCTCTAGAGTTTGTTGATATGCACTTCGATGAGTTATTCTCCGCCTTAGCAAGTGGAAAAATTAACTGTATTGCTTCTGGACTAACAGAAACTTCAGTAAGAAACTTAGTTGCGAGTGCATCTATCCCCTGGGATGTATCAACTAGCTCGCTCGGTGAAGTTACCTCTTTTGTAATCTACGTCGATGATGAATACGAAGACTTGCTGAAACTGATTAACAATGCAATCGAGAAACTGTATAACAATGGCACCATTGATACACTCACAAGTCTCTATAATTGCTCGTGCTTTTGAATCGGCTAAATCCGAACGATTCTATGAAAGCAATTTGCAATCCAAATGCAAAATTGCCTTACGCATATCCGTCAGCGAATGGTCAGCGCGGTGCTGACCAAAACCCCACTCTGTGATCGCTGTCCTCCGGGTTTCATGCCCGGAGGGAGCTGCTCATAACCCGGAGGTCGTAGGTTCAAATCCTGCCTCCGCAACCACTAAAAACAGTCGCCTATGGCGGCTGTTTTTCTTTTATTCTGGCAGGATTTGAACCGCCTAATCGATCAACCGGGGTCCCTGCAAAAACGCAGTTTTTGTGGGGTGAAAGAGAATCCTGCCTCCGCAACCACTAGGAAAGCCTCGTCATCTTAGGATGGCGAGGTTTTTTTCTCATATTTTCATCTTTTCGATGTAGACGGAAATATTCCGGTTTAGACCGGTTTAGGCAGCTCTTTTTGGTCAGCAGATGGTCAGCGCGGCAGACCTTTGCTGCCACCTCCGTCAGCGCGCCGTCAGCGAGACGAATCGACCAGCGAAATCCCACAAAACACTTCATAAGAAATAATGTTAAAAGGACGTAGAGTACCAAAGAAGTACGCTCTGCTCATTATAGACGAATGGCTCCTGTATCCCCTGAAGGAAACAGAAGCTAGGGACTTATTGGAAATCGTAGAGTCCCGGTACAAGCGAAACTCTACGATCTTCTGTTCCCAGTTTGATATTCCGGGCTGGCCGGAGAAGTTATCTGATCCGCTGCTGGCCGACGCCATCTGCGACCGTATAGTCCACGACGCCTACACAGTAGTGATTGGCGGCAAGGAGTCCATGCGCAAGCGAAAGGGTCTGCAGGATGTCTGATAACCGGCTCTGGGCATCTTCATGATACCCTGAAGGCACTACACTGTCCATATTCAACTAGAGCGGTGGGACTGCTCAATCCGGACGGTCCCATTGCTCAATCTCAGCGGAACGACTGCTCAATTTGGCCGGTCGAGGTGATTTTGCGGAGCGGCGTACGCAGGTTTTCACAAATTACTCGGCATAGGCCGGCAATTCTGGCTCGGCAACCGCCAACAAGATACGCCATCTTTTATGACAGCCGGTTCCGGCAGCGACAATATACTTCTTTAGCGAAGTACCGCACGCTGTATTGTATTTGTATAATTGATGATGATATTTCAGATGATGATATTTCACATGAACACAAGGTATAGTAATTATTGCTTTCTTTCTGGAGCAATAAAAAAGTGCCCTGGAATTCTCCAAAGCACTTAAACCCTCTCATTTGTGGATATGGAATGAGGCTTGACTTCACGTGGGCTTACAAAGAAAATATGGCTTGCATGACTATTCAAAACAGAAAATCACTTACTGCGAAAAGTCAAAAATCTCTGGGAAAGATAGTTCATCATAACAAATAAACCCATGCCTAGGAACATACTGGCATTGTCCGCGATGCTCTGGCTGACACCGGTGAGGAAGTATCTAATCAGAGGCCGAGCCATACCGTAGGCGATCAGATAGCAAGCGGCAATATTGACAGTAAAACGGAAGGCGACATCCAAGCTCTTTTCCTTATTCTGAAAGGTAAAGTTCTTGTTCAAGAAAAAGCTCAGGATACTCCCGAAAAAGTAATTGGAGGCAGAGGAGAACCAGTAACCAAAATGAAACACATTATAGAAGGTGAACATGATGGTGCTTCCGAAAAGGGTATTAACGATTCCCACTAAAAGAAAGCGCAAAAAAACCTTATCAGTGAAAATAGACAGCATACGTTTGATTTGCTTCATGAAATGATATCCTCTTTGTCAAACGAAAGCCATTCGCGAATAATATATACTGGCCGGTGTTTGCTCTCAGAATAGATTTTTGCTATATATACACCGACGATCCCCAGGGCAAGCAGCAGGATACCACTGAAGAATAGAGAAAAGAACAGCAACCAACAAAAGAGCTTTGTGTCCATAGTACGAGACACGAACTTGCTGAAAATCAAGCACAAAAAAGAAAGTACAATGAAAAAACAACCCAACAGAGAAACGGCGCACAGGGGAAGGTCGAAAAAGAAGTAATCCCGTCAACAGAGTATGCAATCAGCTTTTTGAAAGACCATTTGGTTTGCCCGGAAAAACGATCTTCCACCTTATAGGGGATATATTGGACATTGAAGCCTACCCAAGAGAATAGTCCTTTGGAAAACCGGCAATACTCACCCATTTGCAAAATGGCATCCGCCACGCTTCGCCGAAACGTTCGGAAATCGCTGGCATCCTTCCGAAAGGGGACTTCCGCGATGCTGTTAATTACCCAATAAAAGCCGTTCTTGAACAGTTTACGGACGGGACTTTCCTTGCGGCCTTCTTGGTAAGCAACAACACAATCGCAAGAGCCGTCCGTAAGAAGTACATCCATCATGGCTACGACAACTTCCGGCCGTTGCTGTAAGTCTGCGTCGATCAGCGAAACGCAGTCGCCTTTTGCAGCTTTGAGCCCGGCTAAGATGGCGGCTTCCTTTCCGAAATTTCTGGAGAAGCTGACGATTTGAATTTCCCGCTCTCTTTTTTCGTAAAGTTTTCGCAACTCTGCCATAGTCTGATCCGAGGAACCATCGTTTACAAATACGAGCTCGTATTCATAATCCACCAGAGAAAATGCCTTCACGACTGCATTATAAAACGGTAGTATATTCTGTTCTTCGTTGAAACAGGGGACAATCAGAGAAAGTTTCATGAGTATCCTCCTTCTTTCTATCACACGCTCAGTTTCCGCCTCTGGCTGAAATGGATATCAGGTCATAGTAGTTGGCAATCGCAGTATTCGGCCAGATGGTCGCATCAGTAGAGATCTCGCCAAACAAACTGTAGCTGCTGTATGCACATTTTGTGGTGATGCGGTCAACGACTAATGTGGAATCATCTGATTTGGCGATTGCAATAAGCTGCTCGCGCTCCTGAAAAGCCGCTTTGACACGGTAAAGCTCGGGTGCCACATTAAAATAGCTTACAGCGATTGCCGCGATCAGGATTGCGGAAGCAAGCCTTCCACCGTGAGACAGAAGCCGACGGCTTGAAAAATCAACTACTGCTACCATGTTCAGTACAGCAATCAAGCAGAAGGAGAGGATGCTGCTCCAAACCCATACAGGGAACTCCGGACTGCCTACCATGGAGTACACAGAAATACCGGTACCTACAACAAACACAAAAGCAGGTGCCAGGGCAATCAAACTGCTACGGTCTATTACTTTTTTCTTTCGCTTTCGCTTTTCCTGTAAAAAGAAAAAGACAAGAGCTACAGCAAAAATCAGGATCGGGAGCCACAAATAACGAATAACATTATAGGAAATGGATATGAATCTGTGTACCCATTGCATCAAGCCGCCAAAACCACCCGCAGCAGCTAAACGCTTTCCTTGTGCGGGCGAAAGAAAAAGGAACGCACAGCCGACCAGATTACCAACAAGACCAGTCCACATCCAGGGAAATATCTTCTGTTTCTCGAGTGCTTGTACGACAATGACCATTATAACGATTACGATCAGCGCTAAACTTGTATTTTCGTTGGTCCATCCGGCAAGCACACCGCAAACAGCCCACACAATTGCGAGAAGCCATGAGGGAGAAGTGTTTTCCTTTTTGTAATTAGGATTTAAAAGCAAGCGGTAGGGAATAAGGAACAATAAAATGATTTGAGGGGAGTACATATAGTTGGCAGCGCCCATCACCCACAGATAGCTTCCACCGAAATGGGGTGTTAGGAACCATAAGGCTGCAAACACTGAAAGCATATGCCAGCTCTTGATTTTAAAAAAGGAGCCCAGACCATGGAAGCAAATCAGAAGACAAAAGGTAAAAAAAGCGGCGCCGTTTACGATATTTAACACGGGTTTCCCGATCCACAGTAATACCTGAGCAAGTGTGTGTACGACACTTCTTCCGTTTGTTGAAAAATAGTGAAGGTATTGAGAGCGCAAGACGTCCTCAAAAGAAGTAAAGGGTTCTTTTGTTACAAAAGAGACACTATATGAGAAATCATCTGCAAACAGAGGCGTTAGAAAATTCAAATGGGAAATAAACAATATGATGGATAAAGATATCACGAAAAGGGAAAGACGTGATATCGACTTAGATTTAGGAGTCAACAATAACACTCCTTGTTATGATAATCAGGAATAAATGACAAGAGCGTGGGTCAACGAAGAGGCTTTACGCATATGTTGTCCATATCATAGCATACCCCATAGGGTAAGTCAATGACTTCAAAACTGCTGATGCGCTTTGGCTTGTCGGTATTTTCCCTTGGCGTTATTGTTTCAAATGGTCTATTTTTCCAACCTACTCCATACGTCCGTGTAAACCTGCAAACTATCCAGAATGGTCAACAGCGCAGGGCGGTGAGCCGGATCGATCTTCAAAAGTGATTTGATGACCAAAGACACATTGATCCCGGCAACATATTCCGTGGAGAATATGAAGGATTTGTCCGTTCTGCAGGAAGCACCCTTCACCGACAAGGGCAGCGTGGTGGAGATTTTCACCGACCTGTCTGTTTGGGCAGGTATCCGAAAAATCATTGAGCAGATCAATGTCAACGCGGTTGCATAAAGATTCCCTTGACAATCCGTCAGCGAATGGTCAGCGCGGTGCTGACCGAAACCCCACTCTGTGATTGCTGTCCTCCGGGTTCCATGCCTGAAGGCAGCTGCTCATAACCCGGAGGTCGTAGGTTCAAATCCTGCCTCCGCAACCACTAGGAAAGCCTCGTCATCTTAGGATGGCGAGGCTTTTTTCTCATGTTTTCACGTTTTCGATGTAGACGGAAATATCCCGGTTTAGCCCGAAACAGGCAGTTCTTTTCGGTCAGCAGATCGTCAGCGCAGCGGATCTTTGCCACCACCTCCGTCAGCGCGCCGTCAGCGAGAAAGAGGACGTCAGTGCAAACCGGAATTGCGGGAACCTCTTGACAATTCGCTTTGCCGGGTTATAATGATACCAGACAATCGAACACACGCTGGATAGAGTCCGCTGCGCTAAAGGCCCATCGCCCATGTGCATCGGATGAGGAAATGGGGTGAAACTCCCCGCTGTACCGCAGCTGTAAGCGTTGAGACCGTGACTTGGGTGAAAACCCGCCATTGGGAAACCGAGAAGGCCGTCACGGGCGCAGGAGCAAGGCTCCACAAACGCAAGCCAGAAGACCGACTATCAGAGCGCCGGAACATACTGCCCGGATCAGGCAGCACCGGAAACAGAAACACGCAGGAATATCGGCTGCGGCGAGTTTTCGCCGCAGCTTTTCTTTTTGTCGGAAAGGAGGCGTATTCCATGGCGGACAAGACCCCCAACCCCACCGAGCAGGCCATTTTGCAGGCCGTCCGCACGCTGGATTACGGCACGGTGGCGATAACCGTCCACGACGGCAAACCCACTCTGCTGGAGGTCAGCAAGAAAATCAAACTCGTTTCATCTTAGTTATCCATACTTCACCTTACCGACCGGAAAACCGGAGGTTCGGCAGGCGCAAAAGCGCTTTGTCGGCCTCCGGTTTTTCTTTTGTCGGTGAAAGCAATACCGTTTCCTGCGGTTTCATATAAATATCATTTTTAGGAGGAACACACATGAAAAAAAGATTGTTGAGTCTGGTATTGGCAGTTGCCATGATCTGCGCGCTGCTGCCTGCGGCGGCCTTTGCAGGGCAGGAGGACACGGTATATCTGTCGGCCTCTTATGACGGTGAATATCTGCCCGGTCTGGCCTATGCGGCGGTCAGTCTGTCCGAGCTGCAGTCCATTGATCTTGCGGATTATGGTTTGAGCGACTTTGACACCGGTGAGATCACGGCGCTGCATCTGACCATCTATGCCCACACGGTCTGTCTGGACAAGGATTGGGACGATGTGCGGGTCAGCGGCTATCCGGGCGCCATTTTCTTTGAGGGCGGCCTCTTTGGATTTGCCGACTGTAATATGAACTACTACGTCAACGGCGAATACCCTGCCATTGACGGCTGGGGCGTGACGATGGATCAATGCACGCTGTCCCCCGGCGATTTCATCGACTTTGCGGCCTATTCCAGCTGGAGCTTCTTTTATGACTCGGCGGCAGGCTTCCACTACTTTATGGACGGAGATCAGATCACCCACAATTACGAAATCGAGGAAGGCGAAAAGCTGACCGTCAAACTGGGCAGAACCTCCGGCGGACTGGGCGGCGAGACCCTGCTGAACGCCGAGGCCGATTATCCCATCTTCTGCGGTAAAACCCTTTTTGCAGAGGATGCGGAAACTGCAACGACGAACGGCAACGGTGAAACCGAGTTTTCTTTTAACGGAGCGGGGACTTACTATCTTTGGGCCGACGGTGCCTATGGTAATGAAGATTTCATGAGCGTCGTATCCTCTCCGGCCTATGCGGAAGTGACGGTGGAGGCGGCACCCTGCACCCACGAGACTTGGAACGATGCTACCTGTACCACGCCCAAGACCTGTGCAGACTGTGGCGCAACCGAGGGTAAAGCCGATCCCGAGGCCCACAGCTATGTGGAAGGCACTTGCGAGCATTGCGGCGCAGCCGAGCCTGTGGTCATCCCTTCCTACATCGTGACATTACCCAGCGGCAGCGGTTATACCGTGACTGCAGCCGAAGGCAGCACCTCTCCTGTCACCGAGGGTGGCAGCTATCGTTTTACCGTAACCATCGCCGATGGCTACGAGGACGGTGCAGACTTTGCGGTCAAGGCCAACGATGTTGTGCTGACTGCTGTTGACGGCGTTTATACCATCGAAAATATCACGGCTGATCAGACCATTGCTGTTGTGGGCGTGGTTGAGAAGACGCAAGAACCTGCCCCCACCTGGCGGGAAGTCATGGCGCTGACCCGCGATTACCTCACCGGACAGGCGGAGGAACAGACGCTCGGCGTTGGCTCCACCAAGGGTGAATGGCAGGTGTTGGGCCTGGCCCGCGACGGTGTGGAGGGTGACTTCTACGTAGCTTATTACGAAATCGCGAAGGCGTATATCGAAGAAAATGCCGACGCCAACGGACGGCTGCACGCCAGCAAATCCACCGATAACTCCCGCTTGATCCTTGCGTTGACCGCCGTGGGCAAGGATGTCACCGATATCGCAGGCTGTGACCTGATCGCCGGCCTGTCCGACCTGAATTATGTAAAAAGTCAGGGAATCAACGGCGCGGTTTTTGCGCTGATCGCGCTGGATTCCTATGGTTATGACACCGCGGAAACTGCCACCGCCACCCGCGAGGCGCTCATTGACTACATTCTCGGAAAGGAACTGTCCGGCGGCGGCTGGGCGCTGTCCGGTCAGATCCCCGACGATATGACCCCTATGGCGGTGCAGGCATTGGCGCCCTATTACGATACCGATACCGCCGTCAAGACCGCCGTGGATAAGGCCCTCACCGTTACGGATGTCATGGTGGAGACTGCCTCCCCCGAAACCTGCGCTCAGATCATCGTGGCCCACGGCGCACTGGGACAGGACAGCAGCGACGCCATGACCCGTATGCTGACCTTTGCGCTGAAGGACGGCAGCTTTGAAAAGGCGCCCGGCACGGGTGTCAACCAGATGTCCACCGAGCAGGCGTTTTACGCCATGGTGGCCTATGACCGCTATCTTTCCGGCGAAAATGCCCTGTACGATATGACCGATGTGGAACTGGAGCAGGTCCAGCCCGAACAGCCCACGACGGCAGAGACCGTCAAAGCAGCCATGGAAGCCTTGAAGGTCGAGAAGGCCGACAAAAATACCTACACTGCCATGCAGGCCATCCTGGAGGATTATGCCAAGCTGACCCGCGAGGAAAAGGCGCTCATCTCCGACGCTTACGAGGCCTTCCTGGACAAGGAAGAGGATTTTGAAGATCTGCTGAAGGACGCCATCGACGATGCCAAACTGGATCTGGAAGATCTCTACGAGGAGCTGGACAGCGCCGACTATACCGAAGAAAACTGGGACGAGATCCGTGCCTTGTATCGAGACATCCGCGATCGGATGAAGAAGGTGCGCTACACCGAAGAACTGGAAGCGCTGCTGGAAACCTTTGAAGAAGAGGTGGACTGCATTCTGGTGGGTGCCATGGAGGTCACTTTCCGCCTGATCGGCGACTTCAAGCACGATAGCGGCGTTTCCGATCATGAAGGATACGTTACCTGGATCAAGACCACCGAGTACACCCTGCCCGCCGAAAGCACGGTCTATGATCTGCTGATGGAGGCGCTGGAGGAGTACGATCTGAACCAGAAGGGCGCGTCCAAAAACTATGTGGAATCCATCCAGGCGCCTGCGATCCTGGGCGGTTACTGGCTGGGTGAGTTTGACAACGGCCCCAATTCCGGCTGGATGTATACCATCAACGGCGACCATCCCGGCACCGGCCTGAAGGATCACGAGCTGGAGGA
Source organism: Clostridia bacterium (assembly GCA_017559995.1). Classification (GTDB taxonomy): domain Bacteria; phylum Bacillota; class Clostridia; order Oscillospirales; family Butyricicoccaceae; genus UBA4644. The sequence goes on from JAFYPP010000005.1 coordinate 17,418, forward strand.
CGGCGACGAGGTCATCTGGCACTATGTGGATGACTACACGCTGGAGCAGCGCAAGCCTTCTTCCAAATATTACGAGCATTGGCTGGAGGCCGATGATATCACTCCCGAAACCTATGTCAAGCGCAATCTGGACAGCATTGTCACCATCGAGGGCAAGGGCGAAGTTAAGCCCGAGCTGAAAAACTCTCACATTGGCAAGGATGTGAAGTTTACCTTCACGCCTGCCGAGAGTTGGGTCATCCAGTCTGTCTCTGTGGACGGCAAGGACAAGGGCGCGATCGAAACCTATACCTACAAAAAGCTGGCCATGGATGCCCGTATTGAGGTGATTTTTGAGCAGGCAGCGGAGGTTGCCGAGCCGCTGAACTTCACCGACGTACAGCCCGGCGACTGGTTCTATGACGACGTGTGCTTCGCCGTGTCCAACGGTCTGTTCAACGGTGTGGATGCCCAAATCTTTGCGCCCAATGCATCCATGACCCGTGCCATGCTGGTCACTGTGCTCTATCGGCTGGAGGGTCAGCCTGCCGTTGCCGGCAGCAGCACCTTTGCCGATGTGGCAGCCGGCGCATGGTATACTGATGCCGTCATTTGGGCCACTCATAACGGCATTGTCAACGGTGTTGGCAACGGTCGGTTCGGCACCAATTACAACGTAACGAGGGAGCAGATCGCCGCCATCCTGTACCGCTATGCACAGACCTGCGGTTACGATACCGCTGCCCGTGCAAATCTCAGCGGCTATACCGATGGGGCAAGCATCGGCAACTATGCAAAGGACGCTATGGCGTGGGTCAATGCTGTGGGATTGATCAACGGCCGTGCCGCCGCCACGCTGGCGCCCACCGGCACCGCTACCCGTGCCGAAGTGGCTGCTATGCTCCACCGCTTTGCGGAAACTGTCGCAAAATAAATTGAACGCACAAGGCCAGCCTCGATTTCCCGGGGCTGGCACCTGTGCTTTTTCAAAGGAGGATGCAAATGTTCCGTTTTCAAAGAATCTGTGCTCTGCCGCTGGTCATCCTGCTGGCTGTCAGCATGATCCTGCCCGCTTCTGCTGCCGATTCCCTGACCGACACCGGCAGTTGGCTGCAGAAAAAGATCACCGCCCCGGCCGTTGCTTCGGTGGGCGGTGAGTGGGCGGTGATCGGTCTGGCTCGCTCGGATATCGAGGTGCCGCAGAACTGGTACGATTCCTATTATAATAATGTTGTAACCACGGTAAAAGCCTGCGGCGGTGTACTGCACAAGCGGAAATATACCGAATACTCCCGTGTGGTGCTGGCCCTTACCGCCATCGGCAAGGATCCCGCCAATGTTGCGGGTTATAACCTGCTGAACCCCCTTTCCGACTTCGATGCCACCGTTTGGCAGGGAGTCAACGGCGCCATTTGGGCGCTCATCGCCTTGGACAGTGGCAGCTATGTAAGCACCGTGCGGCAGGATTATGTGGATCACATCGCGGCGCATCAGCTTTCTTGCGGAGGTTGGGCGCTGTCGGGAGAAACACCCGATACCGATCTCACGGCCATGGCTTTGCAGGCGCTGGCCGGATACCGAACCCAGCCTGCCGTCAAAAGAGCCGTCGACAGGGCCTTGAGCTGGCTTTCCAAAACCCAGAACGCCGACGGCAGTTTTTCGGTGGAGGGGATCCCCACCTGCGAATCTACCGCGCAGGTGCTGGTGGCAATGGGCGCTCTTGGCATGGATCCGGAGGATAGCCGTTTCGTCAAAAACGGTTGTACGGCAGAGAAAGCGCTGTTGTCCTTTTACACCGCTGGTAAAGGGTTTTCCCATGCCCGGGGTGGCGGTACCGACGGCATGGCCACTGAACAGGCCTTTTATGCGTTGGTATCTTTGCGGCGTCAGCGTGAAAACCGACCTGCGCTGTATGATATCTGTCCCTTTGCCGATTTGAACGGTCATCCTAACCGCAAGGCCATTTTGTCGCTGTATGACCGAGGCATCGCCAACGGCATGGGGGATGGCAGCTTTTCGCCTGACGCCACCATGACCCGGGCACAGTTCTGCACCATGGTCAGCCGTGCGTTGGAGTTAAAGCCGACCTACCGCCCGGTGTTTTCTGATGTGAAGCAGAGTGACTGGTATGGCGGCTGGGTCAGCGCCGCCAATGCCAATGGCATTGTCAACGGTGTTGGCAGCGGTCGTTTCGACCCGGAAGGCACCATCATCGGTCAGCACGCCGCCCTGATGGTCAATCGTGCCGCCGCGGTGCTGGGCGTGTCGCACACCGCTGTCAATTCATCTGCCAAGCCCATCCGCCGGTGCGAGATGGCACAAATGGTCTTTGACCTGTTGGAGGCGGCAAAATGAGAAAACTATGTGTACTTTTGTGTCTGCTGCTGACCCTTTCCGGCTGCAGCAAACCTGCAGCGGTGGAGATCACCGGCCCGGCATGCACCATCTCTATCTCCTGTGCCACGATCTTGAACAATCCGGAAAAGCTGGATTCCGAAAAGTCCGAACTGGTGCCTGTTGATGGCTGGCTGCTGACGGAAACAAAGGTAGCGCTGCAGGAGGGGGACAGCGTCTTTGAATTGCTGCTGCGGGCCTGTCATGAGAACGATCTGCACATGGAATATGTGGACACACCCCTGTATGATTCGGCCTATATCGAGGGTATCGGCAACCTGTACGAGTTCGACTGCGGCAACGAGTCGGGGTGGATGTACAGCGTAAACGGCATATTCCCCAATTACGGCTGCAGTCAGCACAAGCCCCAGGACGGCGACGTGATCCGCTGGGTCTACACCTGTGATCTCGGGCGGGACGTGGGCGAACGGATGGCGGAGTGACAGCTTTTCGGGAGGAGGCAGTGGACTGGGCATAGTAATGACAGTGTATATTATGAAAATCCTCGTCTGGCGGTGGCAATTGCGCTATCATAAAAGTAAATGCGCGATATGCGCAAAGAAAGGATGTTTTTTATGAAAAAGACCGCATTGCCACGCACGATGTTCACGCAGAAAATGGTCCCGGCCTCCACGATGAACCAGATCACCTGTGTAAACATCTACAAAGACGGTAAGTTCAACATGAATGGAAAATTGGCCGCCAGTCTAGGCGGAAAAACGCTGGAACTTTCGTTTACCGATGATGGACAGCATTTCTTGCTGGAGGAGTCTTCCGGAGGTGCGCAAAGTGTTCGATTCCCGAAAAGCGGCTCCAGAAGAATGCTTATGGTCACAGAACTTTTGGAGCAGCAGCATATCATGCTGCCTGCCAAATACGAAGTTTGGCTGACAGAAGATGGTGTATGGCAGGGGGATCTTCTGGAAAACCCTATGCTGTCGCAATCGCCAAAGCTCCGCAGTTCGAAAAAACATTGATTGCGTTACCGCGGCAGTACCTTGCCGTTCTAAACCAATACTTGCATCCGTACACAACGGAAGATGATTTTCAGCAAATGGTTCTGCGGTGCTGCGAAGTCTGGCGAAAACCGCATAGAAATAAATATGAAACAGTGCATCGGTTCATTCAACGGGATATTGCCGAGCGCAGAAAAGAGACAAATCGCTTGTACAGCCGAAGAAATATTTCCTTTGATCAGTGTATCGGAGATAGCAGATGGCCGGTTTCCGATTGGTTTAACCCCTGCAATAGCGAGGAGGATGAGGAAGCGGCGATAGATTTGCTTTTAAATTGCAACTGAGGGATTGCTGCATTGTGCGCCGCCCCCTTCCCAGAATCAGTTACTTGTAGGAATACTTGATGCTCGTTTCAGATTATTTTCCTTCATGTAGTTGGGAGTAGAAAAGCAGGCTGTTTTGTGAACAGCCTGCTTTTGCTCAATATTCCATATTCAAATATCCATTCACTATATAGAGTTCAGAAAAAACAGCAAGACACTATACCACTCAATCTTTACGCTTGGGCTATGCTTACAATGGGTGGCACAATCACCTTTCCGAGGATAATTCTTGCACTCGAAACATAAAATTATCCTGTTTTTGCCCGTCAGCGAATCGTCAGCGCGGTGCTGACCAAAAAACGACTCTATGATCGCTGTCCTCCGGGTTCTATGCCCGGAGGGAGCTTCTCATAACGGAGGTCGTAGGTTCAAATCCTGCCTCCGCAACCACTAGGAAAGCCTCGTCATCTTAGGATGGCGAGGCTTTTTTCTCATGTTTTCACGCTTTCGATGTAGATGGAAATAACCGGTTTAGATGGGTTCAGACAGTTCTTTTCGGTCAGCAGATTGTCGGCGAGACAGACCTTTGCTGCCACCCTCGTCAGCGCGCCGTCAGCGCGGACGGCGGAAGAAGAGACACTCCCCTTTTTCATTAGTGTAGCGCAACGCTATTGCATATTGAAATTGTCAGAACTATAATGGACTCAAGAAGCCCTATAGAATTGTCGAAATATAAGAAATGCGAGGGTACAGCTATGAAACGAACACAAAGATGGATTTCGTTGGTTCTGTGTGTGGCCATGGTTTTTACTGTGTTACCAACACAGGTATTGGCCGCTTCAAGAACTTTGTCAAAAAGCCGTAGTGCTAGCACAAAGACCTATTCGGATGCGATAAAGCCGGGTGATTTTTTGATATTGGGAAATTATAATGGACATCCATTGCTGTGGACGGTTGTTAACTCAGCGGGCGGAGAGGTAACGCTGTTTTGCAGTGAGGTTCTCTTCGAGGGTGAAATCGACGCATCAATGCATGAGGTTATTGCCTATGCAAACTTAGTTGGTGGTGCGTGGGAAGGCGATAGCAATTGGCACACCAGTGATATCCGGAATTACCTGAACTCGGATGAAAAAGTAGTTAGCTATAAAGGGGCATCAAAAAATGAGTTACCGAGTTATTCTTCTTTGCCTGGCTTTCTCAACAATTTTACCCAAGATGAACTTTCGCTGATTGTCGATACTACTCATAAATCTCATATACAATACCACCGTACACTAACTGATAAGGACGGTGGAAGTTCGTTTGCAAGAATAGAGATGTTTGATGATCTTTTGGGTTTCAACGAGAACGCATACAGGGGTTTAGCTTATAAAAATACTACAGAAAAGTTTTTTCTGCCCGATGCGATGGACTTGAAACGGGCAAACGAGAACATTGGCAGCATGATGTATATGGAGTATGCTTATGATACTGCTAATGGTCAGCATTATGCCCCTGCATACAGAGAAGGGTTTTGGTTACGTGAACCTGTAATTTCTGGATCGAACTATCTTTTTTGGGGTATATATTTTTTGGATACCTTCAGCAGTAATGGGGCCGGGTATGCAGTTTTCAAGAGAGGCATTCGACCAATGTGCAATATCCAGTTCCCTTACAAGCAAACTCTTTCAGGCGAAGGCACACTCAAATCGCCGTATGAAATTAACCATGGAGATAATGAGGCACAAAAGGTTCAGAAGCCACAGACTCTTGACGTGCCTAACGGGAAATATTGTATCTGCGTAGTGGATGAAACCGGACAGCCGATAGAAAATGCATCTGTTAATTGGACTGTCTACTGGGATGATAGCGATGGCATAACCGAGGAACAATTTACAGACGAAAAAGGTTGTGTATTCTTTGATCGCTTTACGGTAGATCTTCCACTTATTACAGTCGAAAAAGACAACTATATTAAATGGACAAACCAGGATACCAATTGGCAAAAGAGTGAGGAGCATTTCGAGAAGGTTGTGCTTTATCCCAAAGCGTACGGCGCGTATAAACTGAAAGAGGCTCGGTTCTCCGCAAATAATCTTGTTTGGACCTGGGATCTGTTGACTAAAACGAAAAAACGAACACTTGGCACGGATGCAGATCTTGTATGGGATGCAAATAATGCCACTTTCTACCTTTCCTGTTCCGCATATGAAGCAGATCGTATTTCCTCCTATGAGTTGTGGCAAAAGGACCAACTCATCGCAACAAGCACGACTGGTTTCTTTGAAGAACTATCCAATGAACAATTCTCTGAGGGTGGCGGCTGTTTCGTTCGCGTTATCTCAACGGACAATACCAAAGTAGATACTGCAATCAACCTAGAGTTTATCAAGGCGGAGATCAATAAGAATATGTCGCTAAATCTTATGAGTGACAGACTAACGTTTAAGATAGCGGACAGTATACCTTTTGTGGGTGGAACCACGGTGAACTTTTCTTGGCCCATCACCGTGCCTGTTACTGCAGTTTTGACCGACGGAAAAGTTCAGTTTGGCTTTAATGTAAACATGGAAGGCGGGAAATCTGACGAAGAAAAAATTAAAGACGTAAAAGAAGTGATTACAAAGGCTCGCGATCTTAAAAGCGCATTCACCAAACAAAACTATGCCAAATATTTGTCACTGGTACATGAACCTTCTCCTGTTGAGTTTTTTGGAGATGCAGAAGTTAATATACTGGGTTATGCTGAAATGGACCTCGGGAGTCCTGTTGCTTCTGGATATATCATACTGGAAATGGAGGCCAGTCTGGTTGAGTATGGTTACGATACATTGGTGCCGGTTTTGACTATAATTCTCCCCGTTACGGTACAATGCGAACTAAGTGCCGGCATGGATGTGCAGGCAGGCGTTTCTTACGACTGGGAGAACGCAACATTTCGCAGTGCTCTGACATTCAACCCGTGGGCTGAACTAGAGGCTTTTGGCGGAGTTGGTGCTAAAAAAATTGCGGGCGTTGGTGCATATGGTAGTGCGCTATTAGAGGCAGAAATTAAAACCAAAGGCACGCCGAATGGTCTGCAATACATCGATCTTACCGGTGAACTGGGTATAAAGGCATATCTGGGTCCGTTTTCCGGTGAACGACCGTTTGCATATGATACGTGGCATATCTATTCTGCCAATAATGTTAAGCGGCTTACCTTGGATGACCGGGCAACGCTTTGGAACTCGATTTTTGATGCCTCAACCTACCAACTGCAAGATTTAAGCTATCTTAGCGAGGAAAGCGGGCAACTTGGCGAAGTAGTTTTCGCCGAACCAATGGCCGCTGCTGCAGGCAGCGCAAAGACGGCGTTTACAAACCTGCTGCAAAACACCTATCGGAATGCACAACCTGTAATGGTCGCAACAGAAGATGCTGTCTATGTGGCCTTTCTGCATGCGAACTCAGAAACGGGAAACATTTATGTTGTCACGGCAAAATACGATGGAGAAGGTTGGTTTGGAACAGTTCGTGCGGATGACAACGCGCTTTTGGATGATGCGCCCAGCCTGTGCGTCGACGAAAACGGTACGATTCACTTAGCCTATGCCAGAACTGATTCTGCCTTTGATGGCGAAACGCTTTTGAGTTATGCCGAGAACCAAAGCATTGTTGTAGGAACACTTGATCCGGATACACTGGAGTTTACTGAAACAGAGGAGTATTTTGCCGAAGGATATGCAAATAAGCAACAGTTAGTTCTCATTGACGGCACCCCCACGCTGGGCTGGTTAGACTCTGTCGTATCGGATGATAATAGTGTGCTATTCCCAGCGAGTGCTGACATCTGCTACGCTGAGTATCGATCCGGAAAATGGAGCACCGCGAACGTGTTTGCTTCGGTGGATCAAGCTGTAATATCCATGGTGGTTGGAGAGACAGATTCGTCTCTTTCTGTCGGATATATTGCTGATACCGATGGCGATTCAGCAACCACAGATGATTACACGCTATATGAGGTAACTGACGAGGGCATTACTGAACTTGCAACTGGTGTTACGGGTAAAATCTCTTATGGCGTGTTCCCTGGAACAAAAGTAACTACTTTGCTTTGGAATGACAGTAGCCATCTGTACTCGGCACTTGGCGATGAGATTGCAATCAGTGGAATCACTAATGAGTATGCAATTGTCAATGATCGTATCTACTTCAGCGCGGCAGAAGAAGACAGCGCAAACTTGTGCGTAGTCCAGTATGAAGACAACAACTGGTCTCTCCCGATGACACTAACCGATGGAACGCGTTATCTTGAGGATCTGTCGGTCATTTCCTGGAATGGTGAAGACTATGTATTGGGAATGCATACTTTAGCAACAATCTACTCTACCGAAATTGTCGATGCAAAGAACCTGGTATGGTCGAAGGTTGCTCCGGTAAATGATTTGAAATTAGAAAGTGTGGATTATGATGCCAACAGTTTAGAGCCAGGTGAAGAAACTGAACTCACGCTTTCTATTGTCAACGCAGGTGAAGGAATCGTCGAAAACATCGATATTTACATTGACGATACACTTGTAAGCACCGAAATCATTGACTTGTATCCTGGAGAAAATGCAGAAATTGTTATTGAAATCGAATGTCCTGATGCGCTAAAGATGTATGATGTGTCTATTGCTGAGCCAGACGTCAATGACTATACACCAGAGGATAATACTTTTGCGATAACGGTAGGTTATTCAGATGTCTCTATAGCGATGGTATATGAACAGATCGGCGAATACAGCGCGGTGCTCGCATACGTCACTAATGATGGTGTTGATATTGCCTCTGGACATGTTGCCTTTTATGATGACAACCATTACTTTATGGGTTCCGGTGAGTTTGCTGATCTACCTGTCGGTGAAACCATCGTAGTCACATGCATTTTGAGTGATGCATTTGTCGGAAATGGTGACATTGACATTTCTGCCGAGGTGATATGCGCCGCTGAGGATCTCTACGGTTATAACAATGTTGCCACTGTCCATATTGGTGAAATTACGTATGCTACCGAGGTTCAGTTGGTAAGATTCGATGGCAAAACAGCAACTTCTCTTATTACTTGTGCGCCTGGCACCCATAATACTGCGTTGTTGGCAGCCTATAGCGCTAGTGGCCAGATGCTTGAGGCATACACCTTCCCTCTTGACGAAGGCGTAAATCAAATCAAACAGAACATTGCGGCTACGGAAGTCGTCTGTGTTCGGGTCTTTTTGCTCAATAAACACTATGAGCCTCAAGGCTCTGCGGTGACGGAGATTAATAGAAATGATTTCCGCGCAGAGTTTGCTGAAGCATTATCGGGGCTGACGTATACTCGTAATGCAACCTCGGTGGATATTTTCCGGGACGCAGAGGAAATCGATGCAAAATGTGCAGGTTCTGTTTTACGGATGTTTAACTTCGGCCTTATGCTTGGTGATAATAGAGGTGTTTTCCATCCTGAATCAGCAATAACCCGCGCGGAGTTGGCACAAATAATTTACGTCGCATTGAATGGCGGCGTAGATGATGGTGCTGGTGCTTATGCTGACGAGGAACGTTTTTCCGATGTAACCGCTGATGATTGGTATGCTGGATATGCACATTATTGCGCAGAATACAATCTGGGCCCAGCCTCTGGTTATTTTGACGGTATGGCTCCTGTGACTGTTCCCGAAGCCGCAAGAATAATTTTGGGCGCTATGGGTTATTCTTCTGAATCGTGTGGTTTTGTTGGAGCTAATTGGTTTAACAATGTCTTGGCTGCTGCAGAGGTTAAAGGCTTGCTCGATGGATTCAATTACTCAACCAACACGTATATTCCTCGCCAGTGGCTTGCGGTCATGTTCTGTAATGCAATTGACAAAGTACAATCTCAATGATTACAACGCACTAAAAGCTGGAGTGAGACATACACAAAAACACATTTTTATGGATGGGTCTTGCATTTTGAATGTAAAATTGTCCGTTTTGTCTCCGTCAGCGAATGGTCAGCAATCTGCTGACCAAACCCCCACTCTGTGATCGCTGTCCTCCGGGTTCCAGACCCGGAATCAATTGCTCATAACCCGGAGGTCGTAGGTTCAAATCCTGCCTCCGCAACCACTAAAAACAGTCGCCTATGGCGGCTGTTTTTCTTTTTATCCGGCAGGATTTGAACCGCCTAATCGATCAACCGGGGTCCCTGCAAAAACGCAGTTTTTGTGGGGTGAATAAGAAATCCTGCCTCCGCAACCACTAGGAAAGCCTCGTCATTTTAGGATGGCGAGGTTTTTTTCTTATGTTTTCACGCTTTCGATGTAGATGGAAATATACCGGTTTAGACGGAAACAGGCAGTTCTTTTCGGTCAGCAGATCGCCAGCGCGGACGAGCGACCGGCGAAATCGAATAAAGATAAAAGGACGCAGAGTTCAGTCTGCAGTGACTGCTCTGCGTCCTTTTTGCTGTGCGTTAAAGATATGGAAACTTCTGCGCTGTTTTGCAGGCGGAGCGGGCCGAACCTTTATTCTCTTTCGCCCAGCAGAAGCATCAGATTGGTCCTGCCGATCACCAGCACCGACAGGGCTGTGCCGAAAAGATAACAGGCGGCAAAAATGCCTACCGATGTCAGCCAACCCACAAAACCGGTGGCAAGACTGAGGATCACAGCGGCACCCACGCAGCCCAGCAGGCAGAGCATGGCCTGTTCCAGGAAGAAGGAGAGGAACACCCGGCTGCGGCTTGTGCCAAGGCCGCGGAGGATGGCGAACTCCATTCGTCTGGTGTTCATGACAAGCCAGCTGATAATAAAACCGAGCACTGCCACCAGCACAAAGAGCACCGGGAAGAGCAATTGGGAGAACCGAATATAGCGTCCGAGGCCGCCTGCCGTTTCCACAAAGGCGCGGTCATATAAAAGCAAAGCGGTGCGGTTTGAACGGCGCCCATCCACGCGGGTATAGTTGTTTTCCTGGAGATAATCCCGCAGTTCATCCAACTGCGAGGGATCGGTAAGGGTAAACACACAGGTGGAAAACCGGGAGTTGAAGTAGAAAAGCTGATCTCGCTCCTGCGGCGTGTGGACTTGCATGGTGACACGCTGGCCGGCGGGCAGGATTTCCTCCTGTCCGGTGATCCAGTCCTGATCACACCAAAGGGTGAGGGGAGCGTAGATGTTCAGATCCGCTCCGGCCTGGGTAAAACGGCCCACAGGGATGAACTCCCACAGCACTTCATGGGCCTCGTTGTTCACCCAGTAGCGAATGGCGATCGGAATACTGTCGCCCAGCTCCAACCCAAAGCGCTCCATGACTGTGTCGGGCATCAGACAGGGAACTGCCGTGGCCTCCCGCTCGGCGGCCAGCAGGACGATCTGCCAATGGTAAAAGGTCGTGGCTTCTGGCAGAGAGACACAGGCCTCCGGGTCGGCCAGAAAATCCTCGTCCCAACCCTCCAGCCAATCTATCTCGGGGGCGCCGGAATAAAGAAACTCCGGTGCGGCATCCATGTCGCTTAACGCAAAGATTTGAGGCTGGTTGTCGATCCAGGCGTCACGGCTTTCCTGGGCAAAGCCGCCGCTGCCGAAGGCCGGGATGTCCTCCGGGAACCAGTAGTGGAATCCCATGGAAACATGGATATCCTTGAGAAGGCCGCTTTTCCAAAGGGTACGGGCGTGTTCTGTGGGAATGACAAGATCGGTGGAGCGCCGCCCGTCGAGGCTGACGGCACGGCCCCGGATGTGGGAATCCCGATAGAGGATGTCCATCTGGCCCTCCCAGTCGGCGGAAGCGCTGGCCAAAATGCCCAGCAGCAAGCTGAGAACCAGTGCGGCAGCCGGAACCAGACCGCTGCGCCAGCCGCCTCGCCGGGTGCTGAGCAGCGCAAAACGCAAAGGGCCTCTGCCCAGCAGGGAGGTGCCGCCTTTGGGCACACGCACCGAAAGTTTGCCCTTTTTGGGGGCAGACCGTCTGCGAGCCAGGCGAAGAAAGACGACGCAGAACATGAGACTGGCAAAAAAGACCAGACAAAATGCGACCACGGCCGGCCAACGGGGGACGGCTCCCATTTCCGGTGCCTGACGGACCACACCCACGGTGCTTTCACTGTAGCGGCTATCCACAGCGTAAAGGGAGCTTGCGGCAGCCAGGGCCATTTCCAGCAGTTTGCCCAGCATCGTATTTCCCAGCCAGGCGCCTGCTGCCGATGCGGCGGCAGAGATAAGTACGGCGCCCGAAAGCAGCCACAGGGCGATCTTGCCTTTGGGCGTGCCGAGACTGACCAGAATGTTCACATTTTCCTGCTGACGGCCCACGAAAAGATAGGCGAACAGGATAAGCACCACCAAAGCGCCCAGGGCAGAGGCCAGGGTGACGGCGGTGGCGGTGGAGCGCATGGCTTCCAGCGGCTGGGCCGCGCCGGAGTAGCCCTGATCGAACAGGGTGACCCGCACGCCGTCGGGGCACAGGGCCTCGATGGCTTCGGCGGCCTGTCTCGCGGTGCGGTTGTCCAACACCGCCCGGCCTAACGTATAACCGTAAAGGTCGGCGGCAAAGCCGCCCTCGGCGTCGCTCAGCCACACATAGCCGTAAGTATCCTGGGGACCGGTGGCGATGCCCACCACCTCCAGCCTGCGCTGCAGGCCGTTTTCACGCACCTTCATGCGGTCGTCGCTGTCGGAGTCAAAATCCTTCACGTCGATGTAGTCGCCCGGAGACAGCTTCATCTGCAGGGCCATGTCGCTGCTGACGACGCACACGCCGCTTTCGCCCTTTTGGGGAAAGCGTCCCGTGTCCAGACGGAAGATGTCCTGCTGAAAAACCTCCAGAGCGGCAATGTCCGCGCTGGCGCAGAGGGTGACAAAGTTGTTTGCGCGTGCGTAGTATTCGGCATATTCATAGAAAATGGGGGCAGGCGCACTTTCCTTGGTGTCCTGCCAGGGCAGGGTCTCGCAGCCCTCGTAAAATTCCGTGATGGCAAAGCACCGGTTCGTGGAGTTGGTGACGGTGAACCGGCCGTGGAGGGTATACCGGCGGCCTTTTTCCGGGACGAAGTCAAAGCCGTTGGTCTCGACGATCATGGCGGTGGTGCCCTCCAGCTCGCGGGCATAGAGGATGTCGTTTGTCACGGCCGCATAGCCTTGGTTGTCGTTCTGTTTGAACTCGGTAAACTGGATGAACTCGATGACGGCATAGTCGGGATAGGCCGCGTTGCCCATGCGCTCAAAGCCTTCCACATGGGCGAGAGTGCTGTCCTGCCGTTCCCAGAGTTTTACACCCGGTATGGCTGCGAGCGCTGCGTTGTCCAAAGCCGCTGCCGCGGCGCGGGCATAGACGTCTGCCGCGTTTTCGTCGGGATAGTCCGCGCCCATGTATTCCACAAGGGCGATGGAGACATAGTTTTCATCCAAGGATGCCAGCTGATTGCCGCAATAGGCCCACATACCCAACCCCAGAGTGAAGGAAAGGCACATCAGCAGGAGCAATGCTGTAAAAAGGATCGTTCGCGTCCTGGCGCGGACGGTGGACAGGATTCCGTTTCGTAAAATCATCATGTTATTCCTTTGTGTGCACCTGGCCGTCACGCAGTTCCAAAATTTCGTCGGCCTTGGCTGCCAGATCCATATCGTGGGTGACGATGATCACGCAATAGCCCTCTTCATGGGCCAGACGGCACAGCAGCGAGGCGATGTTTTCGCTGTTGGCGGTGTCCAGATTGCCGGTGGGCTCGTCCGCAAGGAGGATGCCGGTGTCCATGCCCAGCGCCCGGGCGATGGCCACGCGCTGCTGCTCACCGCCGGAGAGCATGGTGGGATAGCGGTCCAGCACCGACTCGGGCAGACCCACCCGGGCGACCAGCTGGGCGGCCTTTTCCTTGGCGGCTTTGGGCTTCATGCCCCGCAGCTCCATGGGATACATGACGTTTTCCGCCACGGTGAGCAGGGGGAACAGCCGGAAGGACTGGTAGATGACGGCCACCTTTTCCCGGCGATAGCGGTCCAGGCTGAGGGAGGCGGTGGGCACGCCTTCACAGATGACCTCACCGCCGGTGGGCAGGTCCAGACCGGCCATCAGGCTCAGCAGGGTGGTCTTGCCGCTGCCGCTGCGGCCCACGATGGCGTGGACCTTTCCGGCGTCAAAGGCATGATTGATGCCCTTCAGGGCCTCCACTTTCTGATATTGGGTCTGATAGGTATATCGCACGTCGCGCAGCTGCAGGATCGCCATAGAATACCTCCAAGCGGGAAGATGATAGATGATGAAAGAATTATAGCACATGGAGCCTCAAATGACGAGGATAAACCGAGGAAATTTCGTGTTTTGGTCGCTTAAGGAAAGCGCCCTTTGCCGACAAGGGCGTGTGGTGGAGATCATTGCCGGTCTAACGCCCTGCGCGGGTATCCCTAAATCATTGAGCCGACCCATGGCAGCACGGCTGTGTAAGAGATACCTTAAACAATCCGTCAGCGAATCGGCAGTGAGAGGATGCGTGACGAAGATCGATGAACTACTTTTTGGTATTCCGTCTGCTGCAGATATAGACTTTCAAAAATGGTTATGCTATTCGGTCGGTCGCAGGTTCCTCTGCTGCCGATGCAACTATTAAGACAGTCGCCTTTGGCGGCTGTCTTTCTTTGCGTTCAAACGATTTTTTACAAAAACTGCCATGAGTCGTGGGGCGGAACTGGGAAAATCTGTTGACGGTGCAACCAGTTTATGGTACAATTACCATAGTTTTCTATCTGGAGGTACAATTATGGAGCGTATTCTGACCATCGAAACCCGCAACCTGTGCGAGAGCGCAAAGAACGGCGGCTGCGGTGAGTGCCAGACTTCCTGCCAGTCTGCCTGCAAGACCAGCTGCGGTATTGCTAACCAGCAGTGCGAGAATAAGTAATTGGAACTGTTAAAATGCCGCCGATGGCGGCATTTTTTCGTGTAAGGAGAATAAACTATATGATTCATCAATATCAGCTTGGCGGTTTCAACATCGTGCTGGACGTTTGTTCCGGCTCTGTTCATGTGGTGGACAGCGTGGCTTATGACCTGATCGGTCTGTTTGAAACCAAAAGGAAAGAAGAGATCCTGGCGCAGCTGGCGGAAACCTACAAGGACCGGCCGGATATTTCCGCTGCCGATCTGGAGGAGTGCTATCAGCAGGTGCAGACGCTGAAGGAACAGGGCAAACTGTTCACCCCGGACACCTTTGTCCCCATGGCCGGAACGCTGAAGGAAAAGACCGCCGGCGTGGTAAAAGCCCTGTGCCTGCACGTGGCCCACACCTGCAATCTCAACTGTTCCTACTGCTTTGCCAGCCAGGGCAAGTATCACGGTGACCGGGCGGTGATGTCCTTTGACGTGGGCAAACGGGCGCTGGATTTTCTGGTGGAAAACTCCGGGTCCCGCCGCAATCTGGAGGTGGACTTCTTCGGCGGTGAGCCGCTGATGAACTTCCGGGTGGTGAAGGATCTGGTGGCCTATGCCCGCTCCATCGAACAGGAAAAGGGCAAAAACTTCCGCTTTACCCTGACCACCAACGGTATGCTGGTGGACGACGACGTCATCGAGTTCGCCAACAAAGAGTGTCACAACGTGGTGCTGTCGCTGGATGGCCGCAAGGAGATCCACGACGAGTTCCGCGTGGATTATAACGGCAAGGGCAGCTGGGACACCATCGTGCCCAAGTTCCAGAAGTTCGTGGAGGCTCGGGAGGGCAAAGGCTATTACATGCGCGGCACCTTCACCCACCGCAATCCTGATTTTCTGGAGGATATCCGCCAGATGCTGGATCTGGGCTTTTCCGAATTGAGCATGGAGCCGGTGGTCTGCGCCGAAGGCGATCCTTCCGCCTTGACGGAGGAAGATCTCCCCGTGATCATGGAGCAGTACGAACAGCTGGCCGAACTGATGCTGCAGCGGGATGAAGCGTGCAAGCCCTTCACCTTCTACCATTACATGATCGATCTGACCGGCGGTCCCTGTATCTATAAGCGGATCTCCGGCTGCGGCAGCGGAACCGAATATATGGCGGTCACCCCCTGGGGCGACCTGTACCCCTGTCACCAGTTTGTGGGTGAGGAAAAGTTCCGTCTGGGCGACATCTGGGAGGGCGTCACCAATACCGCCATCCGGCAGGAGTTCGCCAACTGCAACGTCTATGCCCATCCCGAGTGCCGGGACTGCTGGGCACGGCTGTATTGTTCCGGCGGCTGTGCCGCCAATGCCTATCACTCCACCGGCTCGGTGACCGGCGTGTATGAATACGGCTGCAAGCTGTTCCGCAAGCGCATGGAGTGCGCCATCATGGTGGCTGTCGCCCGCGCGGTCAGGGGTAAATGATGAATACGCCCGTCTGTGATTTTTGCCGCGAATATGCCCAAAGCGGCGCCCTGCGGCTGCATATGCCCGGGCACAAGGGCGTATCCTTGACCGGTTTTGAACCGCTGGATCTCACCGAGATCGACGGTGCCGACAGTTTGTTTGAGGCCGATGGGATCCTGCGGGAAAGCGAGGAAAACGCTTCCCGTCTGTTCGGCGCCCACACGTTTTATTCCACCGAAGGCTCCTCGCTCTGTATCCGTGCCATGCTGCAGCTGGCCTGCCAGTACGCCAGGAGCAAGGGCCGGCGCCCTCGTGTTCTCGCGGGGCGGAATGCTCACAAGACCTTCCTCAGCGCCGCCGCCCTTCTGGATTTTGAACTGGAATGGCTGTATCCCGACCGGGGGGCTTCGTATCTGTCCTGCCCGGTGGAGGCGGATCAGCTGGAGCGGCTGCTGGCGGAGGGAAACGCCCCCACGGCAGTGTATATCACTTCTCCCGACTATCTGGGTGGTATCGCGGACCTGTCTGCCTTGGCAGAGGTCTGTCACCGATACGGCGTCCTGCTGCTGGTGGACAATGCCCACGGCGCGTATCTCAAGTTTTTGCGGCCCTCCCGTCACCCGATGGATCTGGGTGCCGATCTTTGCTGCGATTCGGCCCATAAGACCCTGCCGGCCGTTACCGGCAGCGCCTATCTGCACATTTCCCGGCAGGCGCCGGCCTTTTTCGCGGAACAGGCCAAAAACGCGCTGGCGCTGTTCGCCTCCACCAGCCCGTCCTATTTGATCCTGCAGTCCCTGGATGCCGTCAACGGCTATCTGGCGGCGGGGTATGAGGCCCGGTTGGCGGCCTTCGCCGCGCAGGTGGACGGTTTGAAGTGCCGGCTGCGGGAAGCCGGATATTCCCTGCTGGGGGAGGAACCGCTGAAGATAACGCTGAAAACACGCCCTTACGGTTACGAAGGCATTGAACTGGCAGCGCTGCTTGCGGAGCAGAATCTGTTCTGCGAGTTCTGCGACCGGGATTATCTGGTGCTGATGGTGACGCCCGAAACAGCGGAGGCTGGTTTGAAGCGGCTGGAGGATGTGCTGGCCGCCATTCCCCGTAAACCCGCGCTGCCCGACCTCGCGCCTGCGTTTTGCCGCTGTGAACGGGTGTGCTCTCCCCGGGAGGCCATGCTGGCGGCCTGTGAAAACCTGCCCGTGGAGCAATGCGCCGGACGGATCCTGGCCAGCCCGTCGGTTGGCTGTCCGCCGGCAGTGCCCATCGTGATCTGCGGTGAGCGCATCACGGCGCAGGCGCTGGAGGCCTTTGCGTATTACGGGATCTCCGGCTGTACCGTTATGGTCGAGTAAAAAACGTCCGCCTCGGCGGCCGGGTGATCGGTTTGCGCGCGGAAGCCGCCGCGGAAAAACGTTGCTCTGCGACAGGAGGATACCGCAAGAGGTATCCTCCTGTTTTTTGTCCTTTGGAAAGGGCGGAAAGCTGCCTTCCCCCATACCTTTTCCGTAGTGCGCCGCGTATTGCGTGCCGGAAGGTAAGGTGCTATAATTGATTGGCAACCACAAATGTCCGCGAGATATAAAAGCGAAAAGAGTAAAGGGGAAACCATTATGATGTTCAAAGAAGTTACCCTCACCGGAACACCCTATGAGCGGGGTGTTCAGTACGGCGCTGCCTGCAAAGCGGAAATTGAACACAGTATGCGTGCCTATGAAGCAATGTTCGCGCAGCACAAAAATATGATGTGGGATCAGGCGCGGACGATGTCTCTGCAGTTCCTGCCGGCCATCCGTGAACTGGATGAAGCCTACGTTCAGGAGATGCAGGGTATTGCCGACGGTGCCGGTATTTCTTTTGAGGATGTGCTGGTCATCAACGCCCGCAGCGAATTGCTGTACAGCAATCTGCCGTTTAGCGCAGCGGCTCCGCAGGAATGTACTGCCTTTTCCCTGCTGCCTCCCGCCACCGCGGACGGCGCGGTGATCGCCGGGCAGAACTGGGATTACACCCTGGGCCAGCGGGACGCGGTGGTCATCGTCCGCATCCCCGGAGAAGGCGATCGGCCGACCATTCTGTTTTTCCCCGAAGCCGGTATGATCGGCGGAAAGGGCTGCAACAGCGCGGGCCTCAGCCTGACCCTCAACGCCCTTCGCGCGAAGGAGTATGACATCGGCGTTCCTGTACATATCCGTATGCGCCGAATTTTGGAATGCTCCACATTAAGCATTGCTTATAACGCGGCCGTAAAAGGCTCGATCCCCGCGCCTGCCAACCTGATCATGACCCATAAGGACGGCTTGGCGCTGGAGGTGGAACTGTCCCCCGTGGGCGCGGAAGTGCTGATGCCGGAACAGGGCGTTCTGGTGCACACCAACCATTTCCTCGGCCCGCGCTTGAGCGCCCTTCATACCCATGCCAGCGGCAGCTCCTGTGTCCGGCTGCAGCGGGCGCGGCAGCTCTTCTGCGGAAAGAGCGGTTTGACCGTAGCCGATGCCCAGGCGGCGCTGCGGGATCACAAGGGCTATCCCGCGTCCATTTGTGACCATTCTGCCATGCACATGGCGCAGACAAACGACGACTCTGCCACCAATTTCGGCTTGGTGATGGACCTCACCCACAACGAAGTCTGGCTTGCTCCCGGCAATCCCTGCGAAAATCCCTTCGTTAAAATCCCGCTGTAATACATTTCCCGGGTAAATCTCTCCCACAACAAACAAAGACGCTGTCTGGCCAGTAACTGTTGGCCAAACAGCGTCTTTCTGTATTTCTCACTTTCCGTGAGAATGAGTGGTGGAGGTGAGGGGAGTCGAACCCCTGTCCGAAAACCCATCCACAAGTCCTTCTCCGAGCGCAGACGGTTGATTACATTCCCTTGGGCTGACGGCAGCCGTCAGTCTTCAGCCCTTGGTAGCTTCATGATGCATGGCACGGGCAAAGCTTACCGTACTCACGGACGCCACTAGTCGACGCCTTTATCCGGGCCGTGGCACTCCCGGTAAAGACGGCCGCCATTAATTAGGCAGCGTAAGACAGCTTAGAGTTGTCGTTTGTTTTAAGGTTTGCCCGTTTTATAGAGGCCAGGCGCCTCTGCTCGCTAAACCGGCTTCAAGATCCCCGTCGAAACCTTTACACCCCCGTATCAACTTGTTTACTTGTTGCGATCACGCATGGCGCGGTCCATCTCGCGATGGGCGTCCCGCCGCGCGGCGTCGTCACGCTTGTCGTGCAGCTTTTTACCTTTGCACAGACCCAGCTCCAGCTTCACCCGGCTGCCCTTGAAGTACAGGGACAGGGGGATCAGGCTGTAGCCGTCCCGCTTGACGTAACCGAACAGCTTCATGATCTCCCGCTTGTGCATCAGCAGTTTGCGCTGGCGCAGCGGATCGCGGTTGAAGATATTTCCCTGCTCATAGGGAGAGATGTGCATACCCACCACAAAGATCTCGCCGTCCTTGATGGAGCAGTAGCTGTCCTTGAGGTTCACCGAGCCGGCACGGAGGCTTTTGACCTCGGTACCCGCCAGGGAGATGCCGCATTCATAGGTCTCCTCCACGAAATAGTCGTGCCGGGCCTTGCGGTTGACGGTGATGATCTTGCCGTCGGTCTTCTTTTTTTCTGCCATGGCCCAACACTCCTTTCGCCTTGGATTTGATTATATAATAGGGGAAAACGCCTTCGCAGTCAAGTTACGGTTTCATTACACTGGCGGGCAGGGTTTTCTTCACCAGGATCTCACAGATCTGCCGGGCGATGGCGCCATACTGCTCTCCGATGGCCCCGCGGACGGATTCCCGCACCGCCTGCCGCTCCAGATACTCCTCCAGACACAGGCCGCTCTCGTAAATGGCCCTGGCGTTGTCCCGGCCCACCCAGCGGTAGTGCCAGGGTTCGTAAATGATGCCGGTGACCTCGCTTTTGCCTACAGGATAACGGAGGAGGAAGCCGTATTCCCAGCTGTGTTCCATCAGCCAGATCTGCGTGGGCATGGTGGCCTGCTTTTCGTTGAGGCTATGGTAGCGGTCGTCCACGATATCCACCGCCCAGCCCAGCTGATGCTCCGACGTGCCGGGGATCGCTACGATGGTGGCAGCCTGCTTGCGTGCCTCTTCCTCGCTGTAGCCGTAGCCCTTCCACTGGCGCACCTTGTTTTCGTACAGCTGCTTTTGGGCGTTTTGGGTGCGGTAGGAGGATTTCACCGCCGGTGTATGCCCGGCCGCCTTGCAGGCCGCCAGCATTTCCATCAGGTCGTTATAGCAGGCTCTGTCCACCTTGTGTCCGTTGCCGATGCCCACAAGGTCCACCGACCAGTCCGCCGGGACGGTGTTCCCGGGGTTCACCAGCGTCAGCGTCCGGTCGGCCTCCGCGGCGCAGGCCGGCAGGCACATGGCGGCGGCCAGGGCGGTTATCATCAGAAAAATCAACGCTTTTTTCATGCTTCACCTTCTTTGCGGCCTATTATACCGCAAGAAACGGGAAAAAGCACACGAACGGTGTGCTTTTTCATAAAAAATTAAAAATTACAGCGTGCCGATGGCCGCCAGCAGGCCCTTTGCCACCGTTTCGGGGGCAAGGCTGGGCGTAGGCCGCTCCACCGCCTGGGCAGGGGTGGCAGGGATGTGGATGAAGCCGGTGGGGATGGGCCGCCCGGTTTGGGCCAGATGATCCAGCAGGCCGTACATCAGGTCGTTGCACACGAAGGTGCCGGCCGTATTGGACAGGGAAGCCGGAACGCCTGCCTCCTTCATGGCCTGTACCATGGCCTTTACCGGCAGGGTGGAGAAATAGGCCGCCGGGCCGTCCTCCCGCACGGGCATGTCCTGGGGCTGCCGGCCGCCGTTGTCGGCGATGCGGGCATCCATCACGTTGATGGCCACCCGTTCCGGGGTGATATCCGCTCTGCCGGAGGCCTGCCCCAGACAGACGACGGCGTCGGGGTTCAGCTCCTCCACCAGACGGACGGCGGCGGTGACGGCACCGCCGAACTCTACCGGCAGGATGCGCTTGACGAGGGTGTGGCCGTGGGCGTTGTCGGGCAGCAGGGCCAGCGCTTCCATGGTGGCGTTGACGGTCTCCTGCTGGAAGGGTTCAAAAGCGGTGACCAGGATGTGCATACGGTTTCCTCCTGTAATGGTCTGATTTGGTATCATTATCCCACATTTCCTCTTCCAGTGCAACGGAAAATCTGGTATGATAGATACAAAAACGGAGGTCTGCGCTATGAAAAAGCATCTGCACACCTATTCCTTTGACGGAATTGAAACCATGTACTGTCAGGTCTGGCTGCCCGACGAGGTGGAAGGCCCTCTGCCTGCCATTCTCTTCCTTCACGGCGCCGGCGAGCGGGGTCTGGACGAAACCCTGCTGGCCTTCCAGGCTTTGCCCAAATATCTCACCGCCGGACGGGAGATCCCCGCCGCGGTCATCTGTCCCCAGTGCCCCGAAAACATCAAGTGGAAGGAGATCCTGCCCCAGCTGGGTTATCTGCTGGAGGATGTCCTGAAGCAGTATCCCATCGACCGCAGCCGGGTGTCCATCACCGGTCTTTCCATGGGCGGTTTCGGCACCTGGTACGCCGCCTGCACCTGGCCGGAAAAGTTCTGCCGTGCCGCCGCTATCTGCGGCGCCGGTGATCCCGTGCTTGCACCGCTGGTCAAGGACATTCCCTGGCGCCTGTACCACGGCGACGCCGATCAGGCGGTGGAGCCTGCCTATTCCGAAAAGGCTTACGCCGCCCTGCAGGCCGCCGGCGCCCGGGCGGAACTGACCATCTATCCCGGTGTCACCCACAATTCGTGGGACAAGGCCTATCTGGAGACCGACCTCATCGATTGGCTGGTCGTCAAAGAAAACCGTTGAAAATCCGCCCGTTTGCGGGCATCACAAGGAGGTCCTCTTTATGGACAAAACACTTCGTCATCAAATCGGCCAGATGATCATTGCCGGTTTCCCCTCTCTTGAGGTGGATGACCAGGCTCGGCTGCTGGCCCGGGAATACGGCGTGGGCAACTTTATCCTGTTTGCCCGCAATATGAAAACCGCCCGTCAGACCGCCGCCCTGTGCGGTGAGCTGTCGGAGCTGGCCTTTGCCGCCAACGGCCTGGCGCCCTTTATCGCCGCCGACCAGGAGGGTGGTCTGGTGGCCCGCATCAACGAAGGCGCCGCCATGTTCCCCGGCGCCATGGCGCTGGCTGCCTGCGCTTCCCCCGAGGAGGCCCGTCAGGTGGGCAAAAACTGCGGTGAAATGCTCCGCGCCATGGGCGTCAACGTAAACTTCGCCCCCGTGCTGGACGTGAACATCGAGCCCCTCAATCCCATCATCGGCAACCGCTCCTTCGGCGACCAGCCCCAGGCTGTGGCCGATCTGGGCTGCGCCGTTATGGAGGGTATGGTGGAGGGCGGCGTCATCGCCACCGTCAAGCACTACCCCGGCCACGGCAACGTCGCCACCGACTCTCATCTGGCGCTGCCCACCAACGACACCGACCCCGACGTGCTGGAAAAGACCGAGTTCCTGCCCTTCCAGCAGGCCTTTGACCGGGGCGCTCCCGCGCTGATGAGCTGCCATATCCGTTTCCCCAAGATCGATCCCGAACTGCCGGCCACCCTGTCTCCCACCATCATCACCGATATGCTGCGCAAGAAGCAGGGCTTCCAGGGGCTGGTGTTCACCGACTGTATGGAGATGGATGCCATCCGCGCCAACTGGGGCACCCCCCGGGGCGCCGTGCTGGCCGTAGCCGCCGGCTGTGATGTCCTGTGCATCTCCCACCACGCCGACGCTGTCCGTGACGCCATCGAGGCCATCGAGCAGGCGGTGGAGTCCGGCGAGATCCCCCGCAGCCGTATCCAGGAGTCCTACGACCGCATCGTGGCCGCCAAAAAGCGCATGGGTCTGCTGACCGCCCAGACGGTCTGCGCCGACAAGGCCCACGCCGTCGTCCACGAGGAGGAAAAGGTGGCCCTCCACCGTCGGCTGTCCCGCCGCAGCATCACCCGTATTTCCGGCGACGAAACGCTGCTGGAAAAGGGCGGCGCCCTGCGTGTTCTGGCCCCCGTGTCTCTGGCGTCCAGCGGCGTGGAGGATAAGGAACGCAATGGTCTGTCCTTTGCCCGTCTGGCCGGCGAGAACCTGCAGGCCCCCTGGCAGGAGACGCCCATGAACCCCACCGATGAGGAGATCGCCGCCATTCTCGCTTCCGTCCAGCCCGGCGAGACCGTGGTGCTGGGCCTGTACAACGCCCGGTTCCGCAAGGGTCAGGTGGCGCTGCTCCGTGCGCTGGAGGCTTCCGACCACCGGCTGGCCGTCATGCTCATGGGCGGCCCTTACGACGCCTCTCTGGTGCAGCGAGCCGATCTTGTGGCTGTGGCCTACGAGTACAGCGCCCTGTCGGGCATTTCCGCGGCAACCGCTCTGTCCGAAGGCAAGTTCTTCGGCAAGCTGCCCATCACACTGTAAATAAAGTGCACCGCATTCCTTCGGGAGTGCGGTGTTTTTTACCGTTTCTTTAGCGGTGCTATGCTATAATTAATAAAATAACCCTTTGCGAGGAACCGCCTATGAAAACGCCTGTACCTCCCAAAATGAACCTGCTGATCACCGTGCTGATCCTGTCACTGTCCTTCGGTATCAGCCTGCTGATGCAAAAGGTCATTTTCATCGACGAGCACGTCACCACCCTGTTCGTGTTCGCGGTATTTTTGATCTCACTGGTCACCGACAGTTATATTTACGGTGTTTCGGCAGCCGTGGTCAGTATGTTGTTGGTCAACTATGCCTTTACCTATCCCTATTTCCTTTTGAACTTCACCATTCCGCAGAACCTGTTTTCGGCGGTAGTGATGATCATCATCGCCCTGCTCACCAGTACCCTCACCACCAAAGTCCGCCGACAGGAGGCTATCAAGGCGGAAAGTGAAAAGGAGCGTATGCGGGCCAACCTGCTGCGGGCCATCTCCCACGACCTGCGGACGCCGCTGACCACCATTTTCGGCTCCAGCACCGCCCTTCTGGAGGAGGGCGACCGGCTGACCGACGCCCAAAAGACCTCTATTCTGCAGGGTATCCGGGAGGACGCCGACTGGTTGGTGCGCATGGTGGAAAATCTTCTGTCCATCACCCGTATCGACAGCGGACAGGTACAGATCCGCAAAACCGTCACCGTGCTGGAGGAACTCATCGACTCCGTGCTGGTGAAGTTCCGTGCCCGTTGTCCGCAACAGGCGATAGAGCTGGAACTGCCGGAGGAGATGCTGCTTATCCCCATGGATGCCCTTTTGATCGAGCAGGTACTGCTCAATCTGCTGGACAACGCCGTCAAACACGCCCAGGGCATGACACAGCTTTCCCTTCGTGTTTTCCGACGGGAAAACGACGCCCTTTTTGAGGTGTCCGACAACGGCTGCGGCGTCCCCGCCGAGCGGCTGCCCCATATTTTCAGCGGAACGCTGCACCAGGACGAGCGTCCGGCGGACAACAGCAAGCGCAGCGCCGGCATCGGCCTTTCGGTGTGTGCCACCATTGTCAAAGCCCACGGCGGCACCATCCGGGCGGAGAACAATCCCGACGGCGGCACCGCCTTCCGCTTCACCCTTGCTTTGGAGGAGGAATCCCATGAACAACAAATATAAGATCCTGCTGGTGGAGGATGAAGCCAACATCCGCAATCTGGTTTCCGCCATGCTGGAGTCTGCCGGCTATCAGGTGCTCTCCGCGGGCACCTGCGCCACCGCGAAGGTGCTGTACGGCTCCCACCGGCCCGACCTGATCATTCTGGATCTGGGCCTGCCCGACAGGGACGGCCGGACACTGCTGGAGCTGGTGCGCCGGGAGTCGGCCACACCGGTGATCGTCCTGTCCGCCCGCAGCGACGAGCAGGATAAGGTGGAGGCGCTGGATATGGGTGCCAACGATTACATCACCAAGCCCTTTGGCTCGGCGGAGCTGCTGGCCCGGGTGCGGTCCGCCCTGCGCAGCACCCACCAGACCTCGGGCAGCGCCTATCTGCCCGAAGGCAAGTTCCGCACGGCGGATCTCGTGATCGACTACGATGCCCGCCGGATATTCCGCGGCGATGTGGAGGTCCACCTGACCCAGACCGAATATAACATCGTTGCCCTGCTTTCCCGCCACCCCGGCAAGGTGCTCACCTATACCGCCATCATCCGGGAGATCTGGGGATATCCCGACGAGGGCAGCACCAAAAAGCTGCAGGTGAACATGGCCAACATCCGCAAAAAGCTGGGTGTCCGCCCCGGCGAAAACTCCTACATCGTCAACGAACTGGGTGTGGGCTACCGTATGTGCGCTGCCGATAACCATTCTTAACCCCATCTTTACCGCACCTCTGTTATGATGTGCGTACTGAAAAGCAGCTCGTTTTCCGATCATTGATAAATACTCTCTTGGAGGACGCTCCCGCTACGGCAGGAGCGTTCTTCCGTCAAACGGCTGCGCCAATAAAGAACGGAGTGACTACATTGATTCCTGCCATTGCCCTTTTCGCAGTGACCTATGTCCTTATGCTGATCTTCAGCAAATACCGTCCCTATATCGCCCTGGCATCCGGCCTGATCTTTATTATCACCGGCATGCTGCCCGCCGGTCAGATCGCCGCCTCCATCGACTTCAACGTATTGATGATGATCGCCGGCACTATGGGTCTGGTGGCCCTGTTTATCGAGAGCAAGATGCCCTCCCTGCTGGCCGATCTGGTGATGGAAAAGGTCCCCAACGTCCGTTGGGCCGCCGTCTGCCTGTCTCTCTTCGCCGGCGTGATCTCCGCTTTTGTGGATAACGTGGCCACCGTGCTGATGATCGCTCCCGTGGCGCTGGAGATCTGCAAAAAGCTCAAGACCAACCCCGTGCCCTTCATCATCGCCATCGCCGTGTCCTCCAACCTGCAGGGTGCCGCCACCCTGGTGGGTGACACCACCGCCATCATGCTGGGCTCCTATGCCGGCATGAGCTTCCTGGACTTCTTCTGGTACATGGGCAAGCCCTCCATCTTCTTCGCAGTGGAGCTGGGCGCGGCCCTGTCTGCCCTCATCATCTATATCCTCTTCCGCAAGGAGACCGGCGCCATTCCCAAGGGCGCGCCCCGGACGGTCGTCACCGATTATGTGCCCTCTGTCCTGCTGGCAGGTACCATCGTGCTGCTCATCGCCGCCTCCTTCATCCCCAATAAGCCGGACATCACCAACGGTCTGATCTGCTGTGCGCTGCTGGTCATCGGCCTGGTGTACAACTATATGAAGAAAAAGACCGTCGAATCGGTTCTTGCGCCCCTGAAGGAGATCGACGTGCAGACCATCGGCCTGCTGCTGGGTCTGTTCCTGATGATCGGCGGTATTTCCAACATGGGCGTCATCGACGCGGCAGCCCATCTGCTGGCGGAACTGGGCGGCGGCAACGTCTTCCTGCTGTATACCGTCATCGTCTGGGCCTCGGTGCTCATCTCCGCCTTTATCGACAACATCCCCTACGTGGCCACCATGCTGCCCGTGATCCAGGGTCTGGCCGCCACGCTGGGCATCGATCCCACCCTGCTGTACTTTGGCCTGCTGTCGGGCGCCACGCTGGGCGGCAACTGTACCCCCATCGGCGCTTCGGCCAACATCACCGGCATCGGCATCCTGCGCCGTGACGGTCACGAGGTGCGGAACAGCGACTTCTTCCGCATCGGTATCCCCTTCACTCTGGCAGCCATCATCCCTGCCTATCTGTACTTCTGGTTTATTTTCGCGTAAGCGTCATACAAAAGCCGCCGGTCATCCGGCGGCTTTTTCTTGCGGAAAGATCTCTGTCATGCTATAGTGGATACAGAGTTCCGGAAAGGAGATCACCCTTTATGACCATGGTTTTGCTTACCGCTTTGGGCGTGGGCGGCGCCACTGTGCTGGGCGCCGTACTGGGCCTTGTGTTCAAAAATATCACCCATAAGTTCAGCGATCTCGTCCTGTCCTTCGCGGCAGGCATCATGATGGCCGCCGCCGTGCTGGGCCTGATCCTGCCCTCGCTGGAATACGGCGGGCAGTACGGTCTGGTGACTACGGTGGCCGGCATTTTCGCCGGTGCGGTGGCCATCAACCTCATGGACCGCTTCGTGCCCCATCTGCACCGGCTGGCCGGTGTGGACATCGAAAACCACCCCGACAGCGGGCAGGTCAGCCGTGTGCTCCTGTTCGTTCTGGCTATCGCCATCCACAATCTGCCCGAAGGCGTGGCCGCCGGCGTTGGCTTCGGCTCGGGCAACGTTCACGACGCTTTGCTCATCTCCGGCGGTATCGCCCTGCAGAACATACCCGAAGGCATGGTCATCATCGGCCCCATGCTGGCCTCCGGCATTTCCCGGGGCCGAACCTTTGCCCTGGCGCTGGCCACCGGATTGGTGGAGGTCGCCGGCACCCTGCTGGGCTTTTTCGCCGTCAGTCTGTCCCAGGCGGTGCTGCCCTTTGCGCTGGCTTTTGCCGGCGGCAGCATGCTTTATGTGATCAGCGATGAAATGATCCCGGAGACCCACGCCCACGGCGGAGAACGGGGCGCCACCTACGCCCTGCTGGCCGGTTTTTGCGTGATGCTGATCTCCGACGTATTGTTAGGTGGTTAAAGGAGGCTTTTTTATGACGCTGCAGCAAAAAATCGACAGCCTGTTTCCCCTGTGGCAGCAGGAAACCTGCCCCGGCGCACAGGTTTTGGTGCGCCATAAGGGCGAGATGATCTACGACCGCACCTTTGGCATGGCCGACGTAGAGAAGGGCATCCCCATGACCCACGACCACGTGTTTCACGTGGCTTCCATCTCCAAGCAGTTCACCGCCATGGCCATTCTGCTCCTTTGGGAGGACGGCAAACTGTCCCTGGACGCCGATATCCGGGAATATATCCCCGACCTGGTGGCCTTTGACGAACCCATGCCCCTGTGGACGCTGCTGCACCAGGTCAGCGGCCTGCGGGATATGCTGGAGCTTATGGACGACAGCGGCGTCCGCAACGTGGACACCATCACCCAGCAGGACATCCGCACCATCCTGGCCCACCAAAAGGGCCTGAACTTCCCGCCCAAGAGCCGCCACGCCTACTGTAACTCCAACTATATGTATCTGGCGGAGATCGTGGAGCGGGTGTCCGGAAAGGGCTTCAACGACTTCCTCCGGGAGCGTATTTTCGCGCCTCTGGGCATGGACAGCACGGTGGTGCGGGAAAATTACTGGCAGTTCATCCCCAACCGCGGCGTTTCCTATTGGGACAACGGCACCGAATACTGCCATTGCGTGCTCAACTACGGCAACTACGGCACCACCTCCCTCCACAGCAATGCCCGGGATCTGATGAAGTGGATGGACAACTACCGCAATCCCACCGTCTGCAAGCCCGAAACCCTGGAGCGCATGCTGTGGGTGCCCACGCTGAAGAGCGGCGCCCCCACCAACTATGCCTGCGGCCTGCGGGTAGATGTGCTGGACGGTTACCGCCATCTGCGCCACGCCGGTGAGGATGCCGGCTTCCGCGCCTTCCTCCTCCGTCTGCTGGACGAGGATCTGGACGTGGTCATCGTGGCCAACACCGCCAACACCTTTACCGAGCGGGCGGCCTACAACGTGGCCCGCACCGTGCTGGGCCTGCCGGTGGATCTCCAGCGCGCGCCCCAGCCCTCCACCGCCGACTTTGACGAAAAAACTGCCCCGGGTTTCTATTTCTCCCGGGTTCCCGACGGCTATACCCTCACCGTCACCGAAAAGGATGGCGTTTTATACGCCACCGACGAGGCCAAGGCAGCGCCCCTCACCCATGTGGCCGGCGACCTGTACCGCCAGGGTCGGCTGCTCCAGTGGTTCCGCCTGGGGGACGGTGCTCCCCGCTACGTCAACGAGGAGATGGATCTGCCTCTGGAAAAGGCCTGTGACGGCCCGCTGTCCGCCCTCCAGCTGGACGGCAAAGAAGGCCGCTACGAAAGCCGGGAGGTGGACACCGCCTACGAGGTGCGGCAAAAAGACGGCCGCCTGTGGCTGTGGCATTTCCGCCGCGGCCTGACCCCCCTGTACCCCGTGGAGGGCGACCTGTTCGTCACCACCTACTACCGTCCCTGTTTTATCCGGTTCACCAGAGATGCCGGCGGCGCCGTCACCGGCCTGACGCTGACGGGAAACCGTGTGCAGGAACTGCCCTTCAAGAAAGTGTAAAAAAGAACGACCGCTCGGTTGAGCGGTCGTTTTTCTGTTATTCGGTTCGGGTGCCGGATTTGATCTCGCTGATGTCGTAGGGCGTGGTCTGGTACACGCAGTAGTTCAGCCAGTTGGCGTACAGCAGGTGGGCACAGGAACGCCAGCGCACCATGGGGGGCTGGGTGGGATCGTCGTTGGGGAAGTAATTCTCCGGGGGCAGGATGTCGATGCCAGCCTTCACGTCACGGATATATTCCTTGTTCAGGGTGCCGGGATCGTACTCGGCGTGGCCCATGAGGAACACCTGCTTGCAGCCCTCGCTCTTGACGGCGTACACGCCGGCCTCGGGGGACACCGACAGCACCTTCAGGCCGGGAACGGCCTCGATATCGGCACGGTCCACCGTGGTGTTGCGGGAATGGGGCACCCAGAAGTTGTCGTCAAAACCGCGGAAGAGGATAAAGTTGGGATCTTCCACCGTGTGCTGATACACGCCGGACAGCTTCTTGTCCAGCAGCTTCTTCTGAATGCCGTAGTGGTAGTACAGACCGGCCTGGGCACCCCAGCAGATATGCAGGGTAGAATGGGCGTGGGTCTTGCTCCACTCCATGATCTCGCACAGCTCGGGCCAGTAGTCCACCTCTTCAAACTCCATCAGTTCCACCGGCGCGCCGGTGATGATCAGACCGTCAAAGGAGCGGTGCTTCACCTGGTCAAAAGACTTGTAGAAGG
The DNA here is from genome assembly GCA_017559995.1 of Clostridia bacterium. Lineage (GTDB taxonomy): Bacteria > Bacillota > Clostridia > Oscillospirales > Butyricicoccaceae > UBA4644. The sequence goes on from JAFYPP010000005.1 coordinate 47,248, forward strand.
ACAGCATATGCTCCTGGGAGGTGTTTTTGGACACATGGCTGGAAGGGGCGATGAGCTCCAGCTCGATCTGCAGGGGCGTATTGCCCAGCACCCGGGCCAGCTGAGTCTCGGTGTCGATCTTGGTGGGCATCAGATTGAGCAGCAGCAACTGCAGGGGACGGATGTCCTGGGTCATGGCTCGGGTCTCGGTCATGACGAAAATGTTTTCGGAACGCAGCGTGTCGGTAGCCGGCAGCGCGTTTGGAATTTTAATGGGCATTAGTTCATGGCCTCCAGTGCCTGCTTGATGTCGGCGATCAGGTCGTCCTTATGCTCCAGACCGCAGGAGATGCGCACCAGGCCCACGGGCACGCCGGCGGCCTTCAGCTGCTCTTCGCTCATCTGGCGGTGGGTGGAGGTGGCGGGGTTCAGGCAGCAGGTACGGGCATCGGCCACGTGGGTCTCGATGGCGGCCAGCTTGAGAGCCTTCATGAACGCCTCCACGGCGGGACGGCCGCCCTTCAGCTCAAAGGACACCACACCGCAGGAGCCGTTGGGCAGGTACTTCTGGGCCACGGCATGATAGGGGTCGCTTTCCAGACCGCAGTAGTGGACGCATTCCACCTGGGGCTGGGCGGCCAGGAACTCGGCCACGGCCTGACCGTTTTCACAGTGGCGGGCCATACGGACGTGCAGGCTCTCCAGACCCAAATTGAGGTAGAAGGCGCTCTGGGGGGAGGCGGTGCAACCGAAGTCACGCATCAGCTGGGCGGTACACTTGGTGATGAAGGCGCCTTCCTTGCCGAACTTTTCGGCATAGGTGATGCCGTGGTAGCTGTCGTCGGGGGTGCACAGACCGGGGAACTTGTCGGCGTGGGCCATCCAGTCGAACTTGCCGCTGTCCACGATGGCGCCGCCGACCTGTACGCCGTGGCCATCCATGTACTTGGTGGTGGAGTGGGTGACGATGTCGGCGCCCCACTGGATGGGACGGCAGTTGACGGGGGTAGCAAAGGTGTTGTCGATGATCAGGGGCACGCCGTGAGCGTGGGCGGCATTGGCCCACTTTTCAATGTCCAGCACGGTGAGGGCGGGGTTGGCGATGGTCTCGCCGAACACCACCTTGGTGTTGGGACGGAAGGCGGCGTTCAGTTCTTCCTCCGAGCAGTCGGGGGACAGGAAGGTGACGTCGATGCCCATGCGGCGCATGGTCACGTCCATCAGATTGAAGGTGCCGCCGTAGATGGTGGAAGAGGACACGATGTGGTCGCCGCAGCTGGCCAGATTGAACAGAGCGAAGAAGTTGGCGGCCTGACCGGAAGAGGTCAGCATGCCGGCGGTACCGCCCTCCAGCTGGGTGATCTTCGCGGCGACATAGTCACAGGTGGGGTTCTGCAGACGGGAGTAGAAATAGCCGCTGGCCTCCAGATCGAACAGCTTGCCCATATCCTCCGAAGTGGCATACTTGAAGGTGGTGGACTGGATGATGGGGATCTGACGGGGCTCGCCGTTGCCGGGAGTATAGCCGCCCTGCACACAGATGGTTTCCTGCCGATACTTGTTCATGGGAGACGCTTCCTTTCTCTTTGGAATCATGGGACAGAGATCCCAATATCATGTTAGGTTAATTATTTTATTATAAAGCGCTAAAGGATGACTGTCAACCACAGACGGACACATTTTGCCGCCCCGGCGCATAGGATGAAGTGCGGCACCCTGCCGCATACTATCTGTTCAGGAGGCTGTTGCCAATGCCTACATTTACCAACCAGGCCACTCTTTCCTATAACAATATCACCACCAACTCCAATGTGGTCACCGGCCAGCTGCTGGAGGTGATCTCCGCCGTCAAGACCGCCGTGGGGGACACCTATTCCGCGCAGGAAGTGGTGACCTATGTGGTCAGCGTCCTCAATTCGGGGACAACCGCCATCAACGGCTTGACGGTCACCGATGATCTGGGGGCCTACACCTTCGGCACCGAGACCCTGTATCCCCTGGACTATATCCCCGGCTCCATCCGCTATTATATCAACGGCGTGCTGCAGGCGGCTCCCGCCGCCACCACCGAACCGCCCCTGACGGTCACCGGCATCAATATCCCCGCCGGCGGCAACGCCATTCTGGTCTATGAGGCACGGGTCAACCAGTACGCGCCTCTGGCGGAGGGCAGTACCATCAATAACACCGTCACCATCACCGGCGACGGCCTCAGCGCCCCTGTTATCGCCACCGATACCATCACCGCAGCCTCCCAGCCCCAGCTGACCATCAGCAAGAGCATCTGTCCCGCCACCGTTGCGGAAAACGGGCAGCTGACCTACACCTTCGTCATCCAGAACAGCGGCAGCCAGCCTGCTGACGCCGACGTGGGCGCCGTTATCCGTGACGTGTTCGATCCCATTCTGGAGGGCGTCACCGTCGCCTTTGACGGCACGCCCTGGGTGGTCGGCACCAACTATACCTACGACCAGGCAACCGGCGAGTTCGCCACCGTTGCCGGTCAGGTCACCGTCCCCGCTGCCACCTACGTCCAGGATCCCACCACCGGCCTGTGGTCCATCCAGCCGGGCACCGCCGTGCTCACCGTCACCGGCACCGTTTAACCGCTTAACCAACGCATAAATCCCCTCGGCGCCGGGTACACTGTTCAGCAGTAAACCGGACCGGAGGGATCGTTATGGAAAGGCTGACCCAGCTGCTGCTGCCGGCGGTGCAGACCGTCAACAATTATCTGTCGGACTACGTGCTGTTGTTCCTGTTGGTGGGCACCGGCCTGTTTTTTACTCTGAAAACCGGCTTCGTACAGGTGCGGTGTCTGGGGGAAGGTATGCGGCAGGTCTTTGGCGGTCTGCTCCGTCGGGGCCAAAAGCAGGAAAGCGGCATGAGCTCCTTTCAGGCGCTGACCACCGCCATCGCCGCCCAGGTGGGCACCGGCAATATCGTGGGCGCCAGCGGCGCCATCCTGCTGGGCGGCCCGGGGGCCATCTTCTGGATGTGGGTCATCGCCTTTTTCGGCATGGCCACCGTCTATGCCGAGGCCGTCCTCGCCCAAAAGACCCGGGTGCGGGACGAAACCGGGCAGGTGCTGGGCGGCCCGGTCTATTATATCCGTGCCGCCTTTCCCGGAGCGGTGGGGCGGTTTTTGGCGGGGTTTTTCGCGGTGGCCCTTATGCTGGCGCTGGGCTTTTTGGGCTGCATGGTGCAATCCAACTCCATCAGCGCCGCCTTTGAGACCGCCTTCGGTGTTCCGGCGTGGATGTCGGGGGCGGTGCTGGTAGTGCTGGGCGGCTTCGTGATGCTGGGCGGTACCCAGCGGCTGGCTTCGGTCACCGAAAAGCTGGTGCCCGCCATGGCCGTCCTGTACCTGCTTGGCGGACTTGCGGTGCTGGCCGCCCGTTGGCAGAATGTTGGCGAAGCCTTCCTCATGATCTTCCGCTATGCCTTCGCGCCCCAGGCCGTGGTGGGCGGCAGTGTGGGCGCCGCCCTCAAGGCTGCCGTCAGCCAGGGAGCCAAGCGGGGCCTGTTCGCCAACGAGGCCGGTATGGGCTCCACACCCCACGCCCACGCCCTTGCCAACGTCAAAACGCCCCATGAACAGGGGTGTGTGGCCATGGTGGGCGTCTTCATCGGCACCTTCAGCGTGGTGACCATCACCGCGCTGGTGGTCATCGTGACGCTCTACGCCGGCGGAGGGCCGCTGCACGTGGCCGGGTCCGCCCTGCGTGCCGAAGCGTTGGGCCTCAACCCCTCCAATCTGGCGCAAACCGCCTATAGCAGTGTGTTCGGCCAGCGGCTGGGCACTGCCTTCATCGCCATCGCCCTGTTTTTCTTCGCCTTTTCCACCGTCCTCAGCTGGAATCTTTTCGGCAAGCTCAACGCTCAGTATTTGTGGGGCCCGGGCGCGGTGCGCCCCTATACCCTGCTGTCCCTGGCCTTTCTGTTTTTGGGCACGGTGACCTCCGCCGAGCTGGTGTGGGGGCTGGCCGACCTGTGCAACCAGCTGATGGTGCTGCCCAACGTGCTGGGCCTGCTTGGCTGCGCCGAAACGGTGAAGAAACTGACACGGAAATAGAAAAAGCTGCAGCCAATCGGCTGCAGCTTTCTGTTATTCGCTGTATTTTGCCTGTACCCGCTCCAGCCAGTGGGACTTGTTGTAGTACCAGAGGAAGCAGGCGGTGCTGACCATCCAGGTCATGGGATAGGCGGCATACACCAGGCTGATATTATGGAAGAGGTTGGTGACGATGGTGATGTAGGTGACACGCAGCACACACCAGGCACCCAGCATGATATACATGGGCACTTTGGAATAACCGGCGCCCCGGCAGACGGCGGCGATGCCGTGGCTGCAGGCCAGGAACAGGTAAAACGGGGTGCACAGATGGGCACGCAGCACGCCGGAGGCCACAGCCTCGGGGGATTTGCCGAACAGGCCGATGAGGGGCGTGGCAAAGATGAAAAATACGATACCGATGACCACCGCGCAGACACAGGAGAACACCACCGAGAACTTGGCACCCTGTTTCACACGGTCAAACTGCCGGGCACCGATGTTCTGGCTGACGAAGGTGGTACAGGCCGCGCCGAAGGCGTTGACCGGGATGAAGGCAAAGCCCTCCAGTTTGACGAAGGCGCCGTTGCCCGCCATGGCCGCCGAGCCGAACACGTTGACGCTGGACTGTACCATGACGTTGGCGAAGGCGATCACCGAGTTCTGCACGCCGGAAGGCAGACCGATGCGCAGCATCTCCCGCAGCAGGGTCTTGTCCAGACACAGGCCCTTGAGGGTGACGCGCCAGGCGCCCTGCGCCCGGGACAGACGGAAAAAGGCCAGACCGGCGGACAGACCCTGGGCAATGACGGTGGCCAGGGCGGCGCCCTTGACGCCCATGTTCATGGGGCCAACGAACAAAATGTCCAGCGCAACGTTGGCCACCGAGGAAATAATCAGGTAATACAGCGGCCGTTTGCTGTCGCCGATGGCCTGAAAAATACCGGTGGCGCTGTTGTAGAGCACCACGAACAGGATGCCCAGGAAATAGATCCCCAGATAGTCCACGGCGTCGCCCATGACCTCGGCAGGGGTGTCCATCCACCGCAGCAGGATGGGGGAGCCGAACACGCCAAGGAAGGTGAGGAAGATGCCCGAGATCACCGTGCCCAGCACGGCGGTGCCCACCGCACGCTTCACCTGATACTCGTCACCGGCGCCGTAGCAGCGGGCGATGACCACGCCCACGCCGCCGTACACGCCGCCGAAAAAGCCCACGATGAGGAAGATCAGCGAGCCGGTGGAGGTGACGGCCGCCAGGGCGTTTTCGCCGCACAGGTTGCCCACCACCAGGGCGTCCACCATATTGTACATCTGCTGAAAGACCTGTCCCAGAAACAGGGGCAGCGCGAACCGCAAAAGTCCGCTTTTGATATCTCCCTGCAGCAGATCGACCGATTGTTTGGACATAAAGCGTCTCCTTTCAGAGGGAAAGCGGCCTGCCGCAGGCAGGCCGCAAAGGGGTTTACTTGTTCAGCAGGCCGTTCAGCAGGTCGTCCATGAAGGGGGCGTGTACGGTCTCGATCATGCCGTTGTCCACGGCGGCAGTGATGGCGGGATCCACGGGGATCTTTGCCAGATAGGGGATGCCGTACTGCTGGGCAGTTTCCTGCACGCGGCTGGGGCCGTAGATCTGGTGCTGGCCGCCGCAGTCGGGGCACTGGAAGTAGCTCATGTTCTCCACGATGCCCAGAACGGGGACGTTCATCAGGCGGGCCATCTTGACGGCCTTCTCCACGATCATGCCCACCAGCTCCTGGGGAGTGGTGACGATGATGATGCCCTCGATGGGCAGGGACTGGAAGACGGTCAGGGGCACGTCGCCGGTGCCGGGAGGCATATCCACGTACATATACTCCACGTCATCCCACAGCACTTCGCTGTAGAACTGCTTGACGGCGCCGGCAATGACGGGACCGCGCCACACCACGGGGTCGGACTCGTTTTCCAGCAGCAGGTTGACACTCATCAGCTGCAGGCCGGTCTTGGTCACGGCGGGCAGGATGCCGCCGTCGGTGCCCTGGGCACGGCCGTGGATGCCGAAGGACTGGGGAATGGAGGGGCCGGTGATATCGGCGTCCAGCACGGCGGTATTATAGCCGCGCAGCTGGGTCTGGGCAGCCAGCAGGGAGGTCACCAGGGACTTGCCCACGCCGCCTTTGCCGCTGACAACAGCGTAAACGTGCTTGACGGAAGCGCCCTCAGCCAGAGGGGCGATGAGATCCTGGGGCTCGGTGCGGGACGCACAGTTCTCGCCGCAGGTGGAACAGTTATGGGTGCAGTTTTCAGCGCTCATAAGAAAAAACACTCCTTTTCGGGGTAAAAGTCTCAAACAGATATATTATAGCACATTTTTTCAGAAATGGTAGTCCCTCTTTACTTTTACGCGATAAAGTGGTATGCTTGGACAAGAACACCGAAAGGAGCATCGCCATGTGTGATAAACCCTATTGGGAAGGCAAGAAATACGCCTTTTTCCAGCATAAAGAATGTGAGTTTTTCCCCTGCCATCCAGTGGCGGATGACAGCAAGTTCAACTGCCTGTTCTGTTACTGCCCCCTGTACGCTCTGGGCGACAAGTGCGGCGGCGGCTTTACCTATACCGAGGACGGCATCAAGGACTGCTCCAAGTGCCTGCTGCCCCACAAGCCTGAAAATTACGGCTATATCATGGAGCGCTACGGCGATTTGATGGAACTGGCCAGAAAGAAGGACTGATCCCGTGTTTGCCGTTATCGTCAACACCATTACCGTTCTCATCGGCAGCACCGTGGGTCTGCTGTTCAAAAAAGGCATCCCCAAGCGGCTCACCGACGCCGTCATGCTGGGCATCGGCCTGTGCACCCTGTACATCGGCATTTCCGGCACCCTGAAGGGAGAAAACACCATCGTTCTTATCCTGTCCATGGTGCTGGGCGCCATCATCGGCACCGCTCTGGATATCGACGGCGCCATCAACCGGCTGGGCGGATGGATTGAGCGCAAATTCTCCCGTCAGGGGGAAAAGGTCTCGGTGGCCCAGGGCTTCGTCACCGCCTGTCTGCTGTTCTGCGTGGGCGCCATGACCATCGTCGGCTCCCTCAACGCCGGCCTCACCGGTGACTACGAGATGCTGCTCACCAAGTCGGTGCTGGATCTGATCTCCTCTTCCATGCTGGCGGTCAGCCTGGGCATCGGCGTCATGTTCGCCGCAGCCTTCGTATTCGTGTTCCAGGGCGCTCTGGTGCTGCTGGCCGGCGTTTTGCAGCCGCTGCTCACCATCGCCGCCATCAACGAGATCATCTGCGCCGGCTCCCTGCTCATTGTGGCCCTCGGCCTCAACCTCATGGGCATCACCAAAATCAAGGTGGCCGACTATCTCCCCGCCATCGTCATCGCCCCCATCCTGTGCGCCGTCATTCAGGCGGTCCCCGCTCTGGCGGCCTTTTTCGGATGAAATTGTGAAATACCGGCTCGGGTGAGCCGGTATTTTTTTGAAAACGCTTGAAAAAAACCGAAATTGCGCTACAATAAGGGTGACAATGAAATAGTGTATTATTATGTGAGAAATGCAGAAAAGAAAGGAAGCAAAACCATGCCCAAAGTATTCAAACGGGTCCTTTTGCTGCTGACGGTTGCCTCTCTGCTTCTGATCTCACTGTGCGGCTGCGCAGGAGATACGGATAAGGGCAAGGAGGATCCGTCGTCTGCAGTATCGGACGAGCTATCCGACGGAAGCTCAGTCACGGTCGGTATCGCACAGGATCTGGACAGCCTCGACCCCCACCGCGCCCTCAACGCCGGTACCAGCGAGGTCATGTTCAACATCTTTGAAGGCCTGATGAAGGCCAGCCCCGACGGCGGTGTCATTCCTGCCGTGGCCAGTGACTATGAGATCTCCCCCGACGGAAAAACCTACACCTTCACCCTGCGGGAAGGCGTCACGTTCCACAACGGCAACGCGGTCACTCTGGAAGATGTCCTGTATTCCCTGAAACGCTGCGCCGGATCTGAGAGCGATGGTACGCCCCTGATCGCGGCGTTTTCCAATGTTGCGGACATTTCCGCCAACGACACCGGTCAGGTGGTCATCACCCTCACCGAGCCCAGTCTGGAGTTCCTCAACGCCACCACCGCCGCCATCATCCCCCAGAGCACCGGCGACAGCCAGTCCACTGCCCCCGTGGGTACCGGCCCCTTCTCCTTCGTGTCCTATATGCCCCAGAACAGCATGGAGATGGTGCGCTATGACGGCTACTGGGGCACCGCTCCCAAGCTGGAAAAGGTCACCTTCAAGATCATCACCGACGTGAACACCCTGGTGATGGGCCTCAACGGCGGCACTCTGGATATGGTCATCCACCTGCCCAACACCGCCGCTCCCGAGATCAAGGAAGGCTACACCGTCCTGACCGACACCATGAAGCTGGTGCAGGCTCTGTACCTGAACAACTCGGTGAAGCCCTTTGACGACGTCCGGGTGCGTCAGGCCATGTACTACGCCATCAACGTGCCCGAGGTCATCGACTTCGTCTGCGACGGCGCCGGCGTTCCCACCGGTACCAGTATGTACCCCGCCTTTACCAAGTATTTCGTCCCCGAGCTGGCCGACAAGTATCAGCAGGATCTGGCAAAAGCCAAGCAGCTGCTGGCCGAGGCCGGCTACCCCAACGGCTTCGAAATGACCATCACCGTTCCCGGCAACTATGAGCAGCACGTGGACACCGGTCTGGTGCTGTCCCAGCAGCTGGCAGCCGTGGGCATCACCGCCAACGTGCAGGAAGTGGCCTGGGAAACCTGGGTCAGCGACGTGTACAAGGGCAGCCAGTTCGAGGCTACCGTCAGCGGCATCGCCGCCAGCAACATGACCGCCCGGGAGATGCTGGAGCGGTACACCACCGGACACAGCAAGAACTTCATCAAGTTCAGCGACAAGGAGTTTGACGATGTGGTCGCCCGTGCCATGACCACCATGGACATGGACGAGCAGGTCACCCTCTACAAGCGTGCGCAGGAGATCCTCAACGAGCAGGCCGGCAGTCTGTGGCTGCAGGATCTGTGCGATCTGGTAGTCATGAACGCCAAACTGGACGGCATGACCTTCTACGCCACCTATGTGCTGGATATGTCCACCATCTACTACAAATGATCGGACAGGGGCTGCGCCTGCAGCCCCTGTTTCCACATAAGGAGTGGTTTTCTCCATGCTGAAAACTGTCTGCAAGCGGCTGGCGCTGCTGGTTTTCACCCTGCTTTTGGTGACGGCGCTTGCCTTCTTTGCCTTTTCCATCATCCCCGGCGATCCTACCGACACCATCCTGGGTCTGGAGGCCACCGAGCAGCAGATCGCGGCCCTGCGGGCCGAACTGGGGCTGGATCTTCCTCTGCCGGTGCGGTACGTCCGCTGGCTGGGTGATTTCCTTCGGGGCGATCTGGGTGTTTCCTACAACTTTGATATGCCGGTCTCCGCCCTGCTTTCCGACCGCATTGCCCCCACTCTAACCCTGACGCTGATGGCGGCCGTGCTCATCGTGCTGTTTTCCATCCCGCTGGGCCTGTTGGCGGCCCGGTACGAGGGCGGCTGGATCGACCGCATTCTGACGGTGGTCAATCAGATCGCCATGTCGGTGCCCAATTTCGTCATGGGTATCTCGCTGGTGTTCCTGTTCGGTCTGGTGCTTCACTGGTTCCAGCCGGGCGGCTATGTGGCCCCCGAAAACGGTCTGGGCAGCTATCTGTGGTTCATGCTGTTCCCCTCGCTGGCGGTGGCACTGCCCAAAAGCGCCATGACCATCAAAATGCTCCGCGGTTCGGTGCTCACCGAGCTTACCGCCGACTACATCCGCACCGCCTATTCCAAGGGCAACAGCCGCGCCTCCGCCCTGTGGCGGCACGTGCTGCGCAACGCCATGATCCCGGTGGTCACCTTCCTGGCCACCACCATTGCCGAACTGGTGGCCGGCTCCATCGTGGTGGAGCAGGTCTTTGCCATCCCCGGACTGGGCCAGATGCTCATCTCCTCCATCAGCAACCGGGACTATCCCGTGGTGCAGGCTATCATCGTGCTGGTGGCCTTCGTGGTGGTGCTGTGCAACTTTTTGGCCGACGCACTGTACCGGGTGATGGATCCCCGGCTGAAAGGACGGTGATCCGGGAATGAAAAAACGCAATTGGTACCTCACCTTCGGCAGTGTGCTCACTGCCTGTATGCTGGTGTTTACCCTGGTGGGCTATCTGTGGACGCCCTATGATCCCGGCGCGCTGAGCCTGCGGGATAAACTGGCCAAACCTTCGGCGGAACACCTCTTCGGCTGCGACCAGCTGGGCCGGGATATCCTGTCCCGCACCCTGGACGGCGCCGGCAATACCCTCATCATCGCTCTGGCCGTTCTGGCGGTGGGCTTTGTATTCGGTCTGCTCCTCGGCGCCCTGTGCGGTTATTACGGCGGCGCGGTGGACGCGGCCGTCATGCGGGTATGCGACGCCATCACCGCCTTCCCCAGCATCCTGCTGGCCATGGTGGTCATCGCCATCATCGGCCCGGGCACCTATAACATCATCGCCGCCCTGGGCATCCTGTTCATTCCCAGCTTTGCCCGTCTGGTGCGCGGCGAGTTCATCAAGTACCGTGGCCGGGACTTCGTCCACGCCGCCCGGTTGGAGGGTGTTCATCCTCTGCGCATCATCTTCGTGCACATTCTGCCCAACACCTGGCCGGTGCTGCTGTCCGGTCTGACCATCGGCTTCAACAACGCCGTGCTGTCCGAGGCTTCCATGAGCTTTTTGGGCATCGGTGTTGGTCCTGCCGACGCCAGCCTGGGCCGTATGCTCAGCGAAGGCCAGGGCTGCCTGTTCTCCGCCCCCTGGTGCACCCTGTTCCCCGCGCTGGCAGTGATCCTGCTGGTGCTGGGTGTTGGCATGGTGGGCGAGGGCATCCGTGAAAGGATCCGGTGAGCCTATGCTGTTGGATATTCAAAATCTTTCGGTGGTGTTCCACGATCAGGACGCCCCCTTTTCCGCCGTCAAAGGCGTCGATCTGCAGGTAGCCAAAGGTGAGATCGTCGGTATCGTGGGCGAGTCCGGCTCGGGCAAATCCATGATCGCCCACACCATCATGGGCCTCATTCAGCGTTCGGCCTGCAAGATCTCCGGCAAGGTGCTGTTTGACGGCACCGACCTGCTGACCATGGATCGGGAGACCCTGCGCACCTATCAGGGTGACGAGCTGTCCATCATCTTCCAGGAACCCATGACCTCCCTCAACCCCACCATGCGCATCGGCAAGCAGGTGGAGGAATCCCTCCGCATCCATACCGATATGACCAAGGAGGCCCGCCGGGCCCGCGCGCTGGAGGCCATGGAACTGGCCGAACTGGACGATCCTGCTTCCCTGTACGACAAATACCCCCACGAACTGTCGGGCGGTATGCGTCAGCGCGTGATGATCGCCTCTGCTCTGGTGCAGCGGCCCCAGCTGCTCATCGCCGACGAGCCTACCACCGCGCTGGATGTGACCATCCAGGCCGAGATCCTCAAGACCCTCAAGGAGATCAACCGCAAGGAGGGCACCGCCATCCTGTTCATCTCCCACGACCTGGGCGTGGTGCGCCATCTGTGCCAGCGGGTCGTGGTCATGCAGAAGGGCCAGATCGTGGAGCAAGGCCCCGCCGACCAGGTCTTTCATCAGCCCCAGGAAGACTATACCAAGCGGCTCATCGCCGCACGGCCCACCCGCCGCAAGCTGAAAGGAAGTGTCCGCCATGGCTGAACCGGTATTTGAAATGCGGGATCTTTCCAGCTTTTACGGCAAGGGCAAGGAGCGCCTGCGGTACCTGAAAAACGTCAACCTCTCCCTGCAACAGGGTGAGGTGCTGGGCCTGGTGGGCGAGTCCGGCTCGGGCAAATCCACCCTGGCCAAATGCCTGCTGGGCATGGTCACCGACACCGAGGGATACCTCGAGGTCAACGCCCCCCGGCCCCAGATGGTGTTTCAGGACCCCTACGGTTCGCTGAACCCCGCCAAGACCATCGGCTGGATCCTGGAGGAACCCCTCCGGGCCATCGGTGTCAAGGACAAAGCGGAGCGCCGCCGCCGTGTGCTGGAAATGATCGGTCTGGTGGGTCTGGAAGAAAAACATCTGGACCGCCGTCCCTCCCAACTGTCGGGCGGTCAGCGCCAGCGTGTGGCCATCGCCGCCGCCCTCATTCAGGGCAGCAAGTTCATCATTCTGGACGAGCCGGTTTCGGCGCTGGATGTGACCCTGCAGGCCCAGATCCTGCAGCTGCTGGTGGATCTTAAAGCGCAGCTGGGCCTGTCCTACCTGTTCATCTCCCACGACCTGTCGGTGGTCTATCAGATCTGTGACCGGGTGGCCGTGCTGTATCACGGCGAGATCGTGGATCAGGGCGACGTGGACACCGTCTACGACCGGCCTGCCAGCGACTACACCAAGCGCCTTCTGGAGGCCTCTCTGGCTCTGGATTAACGCAAAACAACAAAAAAAGACGCCGATCTTTCGATCGGCGTCTTTCTTTATACGGTTTTACAGGGTGACGCCGGCTTCCTTCAGCCAGTTCTCGTCAATGATACCCTCTTCCAGCTCGCGGCGCAGCAGTTCGGGGTCACGCTCGGACACGGGGCCGTAGCCGCCGGCGCCGGCAGTGATCATCTCCACCACGTCGTTGGTCTGCAGGGGGATGTTGCGGGGCTTGGGATTGGACAGGAACATCTCGCCGTCACGGTAGAACTTGATGCTGGCGTTGCCGCCTTCCTGACCGCCTTCCAGACCCCAGGGACGGCTGACGGCGCGCTCGGTGGCGGCGGAGATCAGCACGGAGTCGGCGCTCTCTTCCAGGATGCGGATGGTACGGACGATACCCATACCGCCGCGGTACTTACCGGCGCCGCCGCTGTTTTCGGACAGGGCGTACTTTTCCACCATCAGGGGATACTCCATCTCCAGCGCCTCAACGGGCAGGTTGGAGGTGTTGGTCATGTGCACGTGAACGGCGTCCATACCGTCCTTGTTGTACCGGGCGCCGGAACCGCCGCCGATGGTCTCAACGTAAACGTAGGGATTGCCGTTGCGCTTGTCGGTACCGGAGAAGAAGAAGTAGCTCATAGCGCCGTTACCGGCAGAGGTGACACGGGTGGGATCCATCTGGGCGAAGGCGCCGAAGATGATGTCGGCGATACGCTGGGTAGTGGTCTCACGGTCAGAAGTGGGAGCAGGCTCCTTGGCCCAAACGATGCTGCCTTCTTCCGCCACGATGTTGATGCTGTCAAAGAAGCCGGAGTTGGCGGGGATGGACTTATCCAGGATGGCCAGCATGGCGTAGTAAACGGTGGCCTTCAGGGCGCAGGGCACGCAGTTATGGGGACCTCTGTTCTGGGGATCGGAACCGGTGAAGTCAAAGGTGATCTGGTCGTCCTTGATGATGACCTTGGTCTTGATGCGCACGCGGCCGCCGCCGGCGCCGTCATCATCCATAAAGTCCTCGAAGCAGTATTCGCCGTCGGGCAGTTCCTTGATGGCGATACGGGCCTTCTTTTCGCCGTATTCCAGCCACTTCTTGCAGAACTCTTCATAGGTGTCCAGACCGATCTTGTTGATCAGCTCGATCAGCTTGTCGGCGCCGAACTGGTTGGTGATCAGCTGGGCATTCAGGTCGCCCTGACGCTCGTACTTCATCTGGAAGTTCAGCATGATCAGATCCATGACGTCACGGACCAGCTCGCCCTTGCTGTACATCTTCACCAGGGGGATACGCAGACCTTCGTCATAGATGGTGGGACCCTTGCGGCTCTTGTCGGCGTGGTGGCCGGTGTTGACCATGTAGGCGACCAGCTTGCCCTCATAGAAAACGGGCTTCAGCAGCACCAGGTCGGGCAGGTGGGAACCGCCGCCGGTGTAGGGGTCGTTGGCGATGAACACGTCACCGTCGTGGATCTCGTCGATGCTGTACTTCTGGGTCAGTACCTCGACGGCACCGGACAGGGAGCTGAAGTGCAGGGGGATGTGCTGTGCCAGAGACAGCAGCTTACCTTCGGGACTAAAGACGGCGACAGACAGGTCCTTACGCTCTTTGATGTTGGTGCTGTAGCCGGTCTTGGCCAGAATGACGCCCATCTGTTCGGCAATGGACGTAATGCCGTTGGAGATGATCTCCAAAGTGATGGAATTGATTTCTTTCATTTGAAGCACCTCCTTGATTACTTGCGCTCGATCATCATGTTGAGATAGGTGTCCACGGTGGCCTTCTGGTTGGACAGAACGATGGTGGTGCTGTCCATCTGCTCAATGATGGCCGGGCCCTGGATCACGTTGCCGCAATGCAGCTTATCGCGGTCGTACAGGATATAGTCGGCGAACTTGCCGTTGCCTTCGTAAACGTGGCGGCTGCCGATGACGGCGGCGGAGGGAGCCTCGCCGGCGTACTCGTCCTTGGTGACCACGGGATAGACGATATCGCCCAGAGCGGACAGACCGAAGTTGACGATCTGGACGGCGTCGTCGGAGCTGAAGGAGTACAGACGCTCATAAGCCTTGATGAACTCGGCACGCAGGGCTGCGGCGGAATCCACGGCTTCGATCTGGATGGGTACACGGATCTCGTGGTTCTGGCCCTTGTAGCGCATATCCAGGAAGTACTCACGGTGACGCTGGGTGGGATCGATCTTCTCTTCGCCGAACCAGATGTCGGCGTCGGCTTCCAGAGCGCGGAACTGACGGTCCAGAATGGCCTTGGTGTCCTCGGACAGATCCATGACGTAGGTCTGGACGAAGTCACGGCGCATATTCTCGGTCAGCAGACCGTAGGCAGCCAGCAGACCGGGGGTCTTGGGGATCAGAGCCTTTTTGATGGTCATTTCTTCGATCAGCTCGGCAGCGTGCAGGGGACCGGAACCGCCGAAGGCAACCAGACAGAACTCACTGGGGTTGTAGCCCTTGGCCACGGTGACGTTCTTGATTTCCTTGGTAATGTTGGAGTTGGAGACCGAGATGATGCCGCGGGCGGTTTCCAGCAGCCCCATGTCGATCTTGTCGGCCAGATCCTGAACGGCCTTGCGGGACAGGTTGGCGTCGATGGGCAGACGGCCGGCCAGCAGGTTTTCCTGGTTCAGGTGACCCAGCACCACGCGGGCGTCGGTGATGGTGGCCTTGGTGCCGCCCAGCTGATAGCAGGCGGGGCCGGGGTTGGCGCCGGCGCTCTGGGGGCCGACCTTCAGGATTCCGCCGCTGTCGATCCAGCCGATGGAGCCGCCGCCGGCACCGATGGTGGAAATGTCGATGGAGGGGATACGGACGGGATAGCCGCTGATGGTCTTTTCATCGGAGGCCTCGAAACGGCCGTCAACCACCAGGCTGATGTCGGTACTGGTACCGCCGATATCCACGGTGATCAGGTCCTTCTCGTCGATCAGGTCGGTGATGTACTGGGCACCCACGACGCCGGCGGCAGGACCGGACAAAGCGGTCTTTACGGGGAACTTCATGGACTCGTCAATGGACATCAGACCGCCGTTGGAGTGGTTGATATAGGTGTTCTTGATGCCGATGGAGGCCAGGGTGTTCTTCAGGTTGTTCATGTACTTCTTGACCTCGGGGCCAACGAAGGAGTTGAGCACGGTGCCGCACAGACGCTCGTACTCACGGAACTGCTTGGACAGGTCGCTGGAGATGGTGAGGAAGGCCTCGGGATACTTTTCGGTGATGATCTCCTTGATCTTGGCCTCGTTCTCGTTGTTCAGGTAGGCGTTCAGCAGCATGACGACGACGGCCTTGGCCTCTTTGTCCTTGATCTGGTCAACGACCTTCTCCACTTCGGCGGGATCGATCTCACGGATCACTTCGCCCTTATAGTTCAGGCGCTCGTTGACCTCAAAGCGCAGGTCGCGGGTGACCAGGGTGCGGGCCTTGTCGGCCTGGATGTCATACAGATCGGGGCGCTTCTGGCGGCCGATCTCCAGCAGGTCACGGAAACCGCCGGTGGTGATCAGCGCGGTCTTGGCGCCTCTGCCTTCCAGAATGGCGTTGGTAGCGACGGTGGTACCGTGCATAAAGCGGTCGACATCTTCGCCGTTAAAGCCATACTCCTTGGCGATGACCTGAACGCCTTCCACAACAGCGGCAGACTGGTCATGCAGGGAGGAGGGCAGCTTGTATACCATCAGTTCACCGGTCTTTTCATCAACCGCACAGATATCGGTGTTGGTACCGCCGACGTCAACACCGATTCGGATCGTTCTTTTTTCCATAAGAAAACTCCTTTCCGAAACTACAATTTATTCCAGTTTAATTGATTATCTAAACCAAATATACCATTGATTTCCCATAAAGTCCAAGATATAATAGATTATATCATTATAATCTTTTGTTTATGGATTGGAGGCATCCGCATGGATCTTCTGCAGCTGGAATATTTTCTCCGTCTGGCAGCCAACGAACACGTATCCAAAACCGCCGAGCAGCTTCACATCTCACAGCCCTCCCTCAGCGCCACCATCAAGAAACTGGAGGCGGAACTGGGCGTGCCGCTGTTTATCCGTCAGGGACGAAACATCGCCCTTTCGCCCTACGGACAGGCCTTCAAGGTTTATGTAGAGGAGGCCTTTCTGGCCCTGAACAACGGCAAACAGGCCATCGACCAGCTGCGGGGCACCGATGACTGTCAGCTCAATCTGGGCCTGTTGAGCCCCTATGTGTGGACCGAGGTGTTCCAGGACTTCGCTGCCCTCTACCCCGAAGTGCGCATCAACCGCTATTCGGTGGAAGGCTACCGCTACGTGGATCAGATCCTGGCGGGCAAGATCGACCTGTACCTGGGCGGTATCAACCGCATCGAGGAACTGGACAACGGAAAGATCCAGTACACCACCCTTTATGAGGATGATATGGTGCTGCTGGTGCACAAATCCCATCCCCTGGCCGGCAGGACAGGCGTTGACCTCCGGGAGTGCCGGAACGAGCATTTCATCAATCTGGACCCCTCCACCAACCTGCAGCAGTTTATTTCCGCTCTTTTGGAGCAGGCTGGGTTCGATCCCACGGTGGTGATGGTGTGCGACTACACCCTCCGTGACCAGATGGTGGCGGAAAAACACGGCGTCAGTATCACCACACGGCTGGCGGCCCACAAGACCGAGGAAACCGACGTTGCCTATATCCCCATCACCTGGCCGGCGGAAAAGCGCAAGCTGGGCCTGGTCTGGCGGCGGGGCAGGGTCTTTTCCCAATCCATGCAGAAGTTCCACGATGTGGCCTGCGATTTCTATCGGGACATCCAAAACTTTTGACAGAGCGCAAGAAAGCACAGTCTTCGGGCTGTGCTTTCTTCGTATATAGGAAAAGGACCTGCCTTGCGGCAGGTCCTTTTGTAAAAACAGCTACTGGCAAAACGCTGTTTTTTGTTGGGTTGGTTACTTGGCAGCCTTCTTCTTGCCGAAGATGGTGATAACGCCCTCGATGGCCAGAACGATGGCCAGGACGATCAGCAGGATGCCCAGGATAGCCTGAGCCCAGGGGCCCCAGTCAGCGCCGCCGGCAGCGATGGCAGCAAACTGATTCTTGGTGTTGATGCCCAGAGAGAACAGGGTAACGGCCAGCATGAAGAACATGGGGATCCAGCACATAGCGTTCTTCTTGCCGATGTTGCCCAGCCAAGCGGCGATGGCCAGCAGAGCCAGAGCAGCCAGCAGCTGGTTGGCAGAGCCGAAGATAGCCCAGATCTTGGCGTAGCCGTTCATACCCAGAGCGATGCCCAGGACGACGGTGATCAGGGTAGCAACATAGGGGTTGGCCAGGATCTTCTTGTAGCCGGTGACGTTCTGAGGAGTCTCACCCTTGGTACCGTCCAGCCACAGCTCCTGGAACATGAAGCGGCCCATACGGGTAGCGGTGTCCAGAGAGGTCAGGCAGAAGGTGGAGTAGGTCAGAACCAGCAGAGTGTACAGAACGCTGTACACGGTGCCACGGCTGGGATCGATCATGGAGGCGATACCGCCGCCGAAGATGGCAGTGGCGCCGGAGAAAGCCAGATCGGTGCCGTTGAAGGAGTAAGCGTGAGCGACGGCGATCAGAGTCATGATGGCCAGAGCGCACTCGATCAGCATACCGCCGTAAGCGATGGGCTTAGCATCCTTTTCCTTGTCCAGCTGCTTGGAGGTGGTACCGGAACCGACCAGAGAGTGGAAACCGGAGATAGCACCGCAAGCGATGGTGGTGAACAGGACGGGGAAGACGGGGGTGGTGTTGCCGGCCTTGTTCAGCAGGGGCAGGGTCTCCATAGAGGGGTTGCCCATGAAGACAGAGATAGCGGCCAGAGCCAGCATGGCGTACAGCAGGAAAGAGGACAGATAGTCACGGGGCTGCAGCAGGATCCACACGGGGGCCACGGAAGCGATCATGATGTACAGACCGACCAGCCACATCCAGGTCTTGGTAGTCAGCTGGATGGGGTAGAAGTTCAGGCCGATGGCGATACAGACAGCGATACCGATGACACCGATGATGGAAGCAATGCTCATCTTAACGCCCTTGCGGTACACGGCAAAGCCAAAGATGATGGCCATGACGATGAACAGCAGAGAAACCATGGCGACCTGAGCGTTAGCAACACCGGCAGCGGTCAGAGCGCCGGACTCGTCATAGGTGACGCCGAAGGTGCCGGCAACGATGGATGCGAACGCAGCCACGACCAGAACCAGGGTCAGGTAGGCGAAGATAACGAACAGGCGCTTGGCGCGCAGAGACATGTTGGCAGAGATGATCTCGCCGATGGACTTACCGCCATGACGGACGGAAGCGAACAGAGCGCCGAAGTCATGGACGCCGCCGAAGAAGATACCACCGATCAGGATCCACAGCACGCAGGCCAGCCAGCCGAAACCGGCAGCAGCAGCGCTGATGGGGCCGGTAATGGGGCCGGCGCCGGCGATGGAGGAGAAGTGGTGGCCCATCAGAACGGGGGCGGGGGCGGGGACATAGTCGACATCGTCACGCAGGGTATGAGCGGGGGTAGCTTCGGTGCTTTCACCGACGCCCCACTGCTTGCACAGCCAGCGGCCGTACAGGATGTAACCGCACACCAGGACAGCGATGCCAATGAGCAGAAGTGTGATACCAGTCATTGTGTTTACTCTCCCTTCGATTTTCCACTGGAGCCGAGATTTTGCTCCAGAATCTTTTTTGCTCCCTTACCGGCTGGATTGGAAAGGAAGCTGTTTGTGGATGTTTCCATTGCTGCTATGTGATACTCCATCCAGCCGTGGAGTGCCAGCCGAAAGTATTTCTGGAAGCGGGTCTTTTTGATGAGCTTCTTCGCTTCCTCGTCGATGGTGTCCGCCAGGATCACCAGGGATATGTAGGAGGACATGTGCTGCGAGTGAGGCTTCACCCGGGCCATACCCACCTTTTTGGTCAGATCGATCTGCTGCTGCAGGGTAGCGGCATCCAGATGATCGGTTGTATAAAAATAGGTGTAGTCGTAATTTTCCACCGCGCTGAGCACGTGCTTCTTGCTGATAAGGTAGTTCTCATCACGGAGATAAAAGGTAGCCGTGGCGGGAAAGCTTCCGCCCTCTACCGTTACATCGCGATCGATATCGTACTGATGCGAATACGCGGTGAGGAGTTTATCCAGTTTTTTCTGCAGTTCGGGGTTTTCCATGAAAAGCTCCTTTCATCGCACTTTCGCATAGTAGCAAAATACAGGATTGTGGATATTATACACCTCAAAACTGGAGTTGTTAACCCCTCAAAAACAATTTATGACAAGTTTGTGAATTTTCACCTATCCGCCCCAAGATGCCGTGGATGGTTTTGGGGGATTTACCTTTTTCACGGTTTTTATTCACTTTTTTTGGTAAAAACGGACGGCTTTTCGCAGAAAAAAACTTGACAACGGAAAAAAAGAGGATTATAAAAAAAGAATAGAAAAAGTTTATCAAGCTAATGCGGTAAACATCTTCACCGCCTCGAGCGACGAAGTCTATTTGATACACATGTAGAGAGGTGCTTAATCATGAACGCAATGGTAGAAATGAACAAATATCGCCACGAAAAAGTGCTGTTTGTCAACAATGAAAAGGCTGGTCTGAAGGCCATCATCGCCGTACACAACACCAACCTGGGCCCCGCCATCGGCGGCTGCCGCCTGTATCCTTATGCCTCCTATGACGACGCGCTGTTCGACGTTCTGCGCCTGTCCCGCGGTATGTCCCACAAGAACGCCGTAGCCGGCCTGCCTCACGGCGGCGGTAAGGGCGTCATCATCGCTGATCCCTCCCAGAAGACCGAGGCCATGTTCGAGGCCTTTGCCGAAGCTGTCAACAACCTGGGCGGCGACTACATCACCGCCGAGGACGTGAATACCGATACCGACGACGCTCTGGTCATGCTGCGCAAGACCAAGTATCTGTGCGGTCTGCCCCAGAACAGCGGCGATCCCTCTCCCTTCACCGCCCGCGGCGTGTGGCAGGGCATCAAGGCTACCGCCAAGGTGGCTCTGGGTTCTGACAACCTGGAAGGCCGTACCATCGCCGTCCAGGGCATGGGCAAGGTCGGCTACGACCTGTGCCGTCTGCTGCACAATGACGGCGCCAAGCTGATCATCGCCAACCGCAGCAACAAGGCCGTTCTGGACAAGGCTGCCGCCGAGTTCGGCGCCACCATCGTTCCCACCGAGGAGATCCTGGCACAGGAGTGCGACATTCTGTCCCCCAACGCCATGGGCGCTATCCTGAATCCCACTACCATCCCCAACCTGAAGTGTAAGGCTGTCGCCGGCGGCGCCAACAACCAGATCCTGGACGACGCTTCCGGTCTGGCTCTGAAGGCTCGCGGCATCTTCTACGCTCCCGACTTCGTCATCAACGGCGGCGGCGTCATCAATGCCGCGGCTGAGGTGGACGGCCCCTACAATAAGGAAGCCGTTCTGGAGAAGGTGGACAACATCTACAACTCCATCGAGCACATCCTGTCCGAGTCCAAGAAGACCGGCGAGCCCGAGGGCGTCATCGCCACTCGTTACGCCGAGTCCCTGATCTACAGATAAGTTCTGCCGAAAGGCATAAGAAAAAGCACCCCGAAAGGGGTGCTTTTCTGTTTTGGAAGTTTTATCGCTTGAACTTGAAAGCGATCAGCAGGCCCACGGCCAGGAAGAGGGCAGAGGCACCCAGCAGCGCCAGGGCCGCAGTGCCGGAGGCGGCGCTTTGCGTGCTGCCGGTCATACCGCCGAAGCCGCCCATGTTGCCGAAATCGGGCATTTCACCGGCGGGCGCTCTGTTGCCGGAGCCGCCGGAGGGCCGGGTTTCTGCCGCACCGGCGTCTTTGGTGCTTTGGGTGGGCTGGGTTTCGGGAGCTGCGGAGCTGTCGGATGTGCCGGGGAACTGGAAATTGGGCATCTGCATACCTTCGGGCATGGTCATATCTTCAGGCATAGTCATGCCTTCGGGCATCTGGAAACCGCCGCCGAAGCCGCCCGACATACCGCCGGGCATAGTCATACCTTCGGGCATCTGGAAGCCGCCGCCGAAGCCGCCCGACATACCGCCGGGCATCTGCATACCTTCGGGCATAGTCATACCTTCAGGCATCTGGAAGCCGCCGGGAGCCTGTGTTCCGCTCTGCTGGGACGCTTCTTCCCGGCCGGGGACGGTTTCGCTGCCGGTGTTCTCTCGGCTGCCAAAGTCTCTGCCGCCGCCAAAGCCGCCCATACCGCCGCCCATGGAACCCATGGCGGACAGATCCAGCGTGCCGACGGAGACGGTCTCGGTGCTGCCGTTCAGCTGCAGACGGACGCTTTCGGAGCGCAGGGTGCAGAAGGTCTTCAGGGTCTCCACGCCGGTCCGGAACGTGTCATAGGCGCAGAAGGCGGTGGGGTCCTTTTCCACATAGGGGGCGATCAGGGTATAGGCGCTGTCGATAATTCCCTGCACGTCCACCTGTTCCAGCAGCTGGGCATACAGCTCGTAGTACTGTTGGCTGTAGGTCTCGTCAGAGAAGATCCACGCCTGCATGGGACGGTCGGAGAGGACCTTGTCGATGTCATCGTTTACCGAAGAGGCGCCGTTGCCGCCCATGAAGGTGCCGAAGGCCAGATTGTAGTCCCAGGGGATCATGGAGAGACGGCCGTCCTCTTCGTAGAGGTAGTAGTTGTGCACCATGCTGCCGGTGTAGCTGTCACCGTTGACCACGTAGTTGTGCACCACAAAATAGCGCAGCACGTCGTCAACGTTTACCACTTCGGGCAGGTTTTCGTAGGCGGACAGCTGCTTGAGCGAGGCGATCAGCCTCGTTTTGTCGGCATCGGTGATGTCGGTCTTCGCGCTGTCGAAAATGGTGGAATAGCTGGCGGGATCATCGTCGATATACTGCAGCTTGGTCACGGAGGAACCCATGCCGAAGCCGCCGAAACCGCCAAAGTCACCCATGTCGGGCATTTTTCCGGGGGTGAAGCCCGCGCCGGAGAAATCGCCGGGGATCTGCATCCCTTCGGGCATGGTCATACCCTCGGGCAGCTGCATTCCGCCCGGCATGGTCATGTTGCCCCGGCTGCCGCGGCTGTCCTGGGTGCCGGAAGAGGTCGTAGCGCCGGAGGTAACGTCGGCGCTTTCCTCTTCCTGCCGCTCCAGGAACTGGGACATATCAAAATCTTTGCCGTTGCCGCGGCCGCCGCCCATGTTCATGCTGTCCGGCTTGTAGAGCTCACCGTAGTCGCTGCCGTAGTTGCGCTGCAGGAAGGCGTCCTCCACCGCTTCCACCGCAAGATACAGGCCCCAGTCCTCACCGTTGACGGTGATCCAGGCATAGCTGCACAGAGGGGCGGGCGCGCCCAGTTCACCCATCATCTGATAGGCCAGGTAGTCCTTCATATAGGTGTTGTCCTGAATGATATTGTTCAGGCTCAACTTGTCCAAACCGTGATAGGTTTTGGTGTTGTCGTACTGGTCGAACTCGATCTTGAAACTGTAGCGGTCGGAATCCATGCTGGACACACTGCTGAGGGAGGTGTTGCCCTTGCCGCGGATACCCACATTGGTGACGGCCTCACCGTCGATGACCACCGAGCAGACCGAATATTCTTCGCTGCGGGCGGTCTCCAAAAAGCCCGCCCAATCGTCGATGACGATGTCGATGGTGTGGACTCTGTCGGTATCGAAAAGGCGGTCTTCATAGCCCATGACCTTGTCGGCGGCCCGGATGCCAAAGGATTCACCGCCCATGAAAAGGGCGCACAGGATCAACGCCAGTACGGCAGCCACAAGACAGATCTTATCAATATGCTTGTGCGTGGACATGGCGTGCCTCCTTAACCCATGTAATCGCCGTTATAGCTCACCAGCACGGCGCTGTCCACGCCCTGCATCTCGGACAGCATATTGACGAAGCCGGTGTCGTCGTTCTTCAGGCGGATCTCCAGATTCAGCTCGATGGCGCCCTTCTGCACGGACTTGCTCTTGACCACGCAGCGGTCGCAGTTGACCTTCAGGAACTGGGTGGCGTTCTCCTCGGCGCCTCGGTCGGCGCAGCGGATGACGACGATATAGGGGTTGCTATAGGTCTTCTTGTTGACAAAGACCAGCAGGATCAGGCCGATGACCACGCTGCCGATGACGGCCAGGGGGATCATGCCGGCGGCCAGCACGATGCCGGCGGCGATGGACCAGAACAGGAAGGCGATGTCCAGAGGCTCCTTGATAGCGGTGCGGAAACGGACGATGGACAGAGCACCCACCATACCGAGGGACAGCACCACGTTGGAGGTGACGGCCAGAATCACCATGCCGGTGATCATGGTCAGGGCCACCAGGGTCACGCCGAAGGAAGAGGAGTACATCACACCCTGATAGGTCTTTTTATAGACCAGGAAGATGAACAGACCGATGGCGAAACCCAGGATCAGGGTCACGGCCATATCCAGAACGGACACGGAGGTGACGTTTTCCAGAAAGCTGGACTTGAAGATGTCGTTGAAGTTCATAAGTGGATTCCTTTCTTAACCGTAAATGCGGCACTGCGCGTATTTGGAGAATGCGGAGACCCGTCTGCCCTCCAGCTGGACGGCGTCACGGATGATATCGGGCAAAAAGCCGTCCCATTTTACCTCAAGGATGATGGGCGCGTCGCCCGCCGGGATGGTGGGACAGTTGGGGTCGAGAAAATCGGTGCATCCCAGGCCGGTGCGGATATCGTAGTCGATGGTCACCCGGACGTTGCCCGGACCGTAAACAAAGGGTTCCCGGGTGTAATCCACGATGGTCTTGGGCTTCAGCTGCCGGGTCTGCATTTTGGCGTACAGTTCCCGGATCAGCCCGTGGGGGGAGGACAGCATCCATTCCAGATCGCCGTCCACGATCTGCTGGGCCTGCCGGGCGGTCAGGGGGGCGCTCTGTTTGTTTCCCAGACCGGACAGCTTGCTCTTTTTCTCCAGATGGATCACGGCGGTATCGTGGTTATAGTAACGGATGCGGAACTTTTCCCGGCGGTTGACGCCGTCCAGTTTTTCACGAAGGGCGGTGTCGGTGGGGGTGTCAAAATACAAACTGCGGATGAAGTACGTTCCGTCGACGGCGTTGGGATCGGGCTTCATGATAGCCCGCAGACGCTGCCGCAGGATCAGCAGATCACCGTAGGAGATGGGATGTTTCCACTCGTGTCGGTAGTCCGTA
Source organism: Clostridia bacterium (assembly GCA_017559995.1). Classification (GTDB taxonomy): domain Bacteria; phylum Bacillota; class Clostridia; order Oscillospirales; family Butyricicoccaceae; genus UBA4644. Next base: position 71,931 of record JAFYPP010000005.1, read on the forward strand.
AAATCACTTCCTTTCCTGTGGTATGGATCAAGCGTAACACGGAACGCTGAACGAATACTGAAGAAACGGCCGCCGTTCCGTGGAAAAAACTGTGAATAGCGGGAAAGATTTCAGTTTCCGTTCAACTTTGTGCTATATTATATATATAATGAAGAAAAACCTGTGATGGGAGGTCCATCTATGAAAATTCTGGTGGTTGAAGATGAGGTCCTGCTGGCAGAGTCGCTGAAGGCGCTGCTGCAAAGCAAGGGCTTTGAGGTGGAGTGCGTCTATAACGGTGAGGACGGCGCCGCTTATGCGGAGACCGGCATCTACGACCTTTTGATTTTGGATGTGATGATGCCCAAAATGAACGGTTACGAGGTGGCGCGCAAGGTCCGTGCCGACCGCTGCAATACTCCCATCCTGATGCTGACCGCCCGTTCCGGTCTGGAGGACGAGATCGAGGGGTTGAACGCCGGCGCCGATTATTACCTGACCAAGCCCTTTGACAGCCGAAAGCTGCTGGCCTGCATCAATGCCCTGCTGCGTCGGCAGGGGCCCCAGGTGAACCAGCTGGTGCTGGGGAATACTTCTCTGGACCTGTCCACCTGTACGCTGAACTGCGGCGGCAATCACGTCCGCCTTTCGGCAAAAGAGTTCGACGTGATGCGGTTTCTCATGTCCTCTCACGGACAGATCCTGCCCAAAGAGCTGATTTTGTGCCGGGTGTGGGGCTTTGACTCCACCGCCGTGGAAAACCACGTGGAGGTCTACGTGGGTCTGCTGCGGAAAAAATTGGCCCACATCGGCTCCAATATCCGCATCGAGGCCAAACGCCGGCTGGGATATCTTGTGGAGGCGGTGGACGAATGATCCGAAAACTGCAGGTAAAGTTCGTTATCATCAATATGGCCATGATCACCGTTATGCTGTGCGTGATCTTCGGCCTGGTGTATAACTTCACACGAAACAATCTGGAGGCCGAGAGCATCCGCATGATGCAGACCATCGCCGCCGAGCCCTTCCGTCTGGGTCGGCCCAATGACCCGTCCTCCGATCTGCGGTTGCCCTATTTTACCCTTCAGCTGGGGCTGCGGGGAGAGATCATCTCCACCGGCGGCGGCTACTACGATCTGTCGGACAAGGCGTTTTTGCGGGATCTCATCGAGGAGTCGGTGGGCAGCGCCCGGGAGACCGGCGTGGTGGAGGGGCACAACCTGCGGTTCTGCCGTGTGTCCACCCCCAGGGGAACGGTGCTGGTGTTTGCCGATATGTCCAGCGAAACCACTACGCTGAAGAATCTGATCAAAACCTCCGCCATGATCGGCGTGTTCAGCTTTTTGGTGTTTCTGGCCATCAGCGTCTTTCTGGCCCGATGGGCGGTCAAGCCTGTGGCCGAAGCGTGGCTGCGGCAGAAGCAGTTCGTGGCAGACGCCTCCCACGAGTTGAAAACGCCGCTGACGGTGATCATGACCAACGCCGAACTGCTGCAGGGCGACGAGTATTCGCCCGTTGAGCGGAAAAACTTTTCCCGGGGCATTTTGACCATGAGCCAGCAGATGAAACTGCTGGTGGAGCATATGCTGGAGCTTGCCCGGTCGGACGCCGAGCAGGCACGGCCGTCGGTGCTGCCGGTGGATCTCAGCCGGCTGGTGATGGATTCGGTCCTTTCCTTCGAAGGGGTTTTCGTGGAAAACGGCCTGACGCTGGAAAGCGCCGTGGAGCCGGGTGTCACCGTGCAGGGAAATGGGCAGGCACTGCTGCAGGTGGTGGATATCCTGCTGGACAACGCGCGGAAGTATTCCGCCCCCGGCGGAGAGACCACCGTGTGCCTGCGGACCGTCGGGTCGGGCAAGTGCCGGCTGGCGGTGTCCAACCCCGGCGCGGAGATCCCACGGGCGGAGCTGAAGAAGATCTTCCAGCGGTTCTACCGCATGGACAAAGCCCGCAGCCGGGATGGCAGTTTCGGTCTGGGCCTTTCCATCGCGGAAGGCATCGTCACCCAGCACAAAGGCCGGATCTGGGCGGAGAGCCGGGAGGGCAGAAACACCTTCACGGTGGAACTCAAGGCGCAGATCCGTTCGTAATGACAAGGCAAAAAAGAAAACCGGGGAAGTTTCCCCGGTTTTTCTGCATTTTTGTGGAAATCAGTGGGTGCGGGCCCGGTCACGCAGCATATTTTCCAGCAACTCGTCGTAGACCGGCTTGCAGCCCAGCATATTGGCGGTCAGGGAGGCAACCACGGAAACCAGCACAAGGCCGGTAAACTGCGTCAGTGAGCCGGACATCTCGGCCACGAGAATGATGCCCGTGATGGGTGCGCGGACGATGCCGGAGAACATACCGGTCATGCCCAGCAGCAGAAAGTTGATCATGCAGCTTTCGGGCAGACCCAGCAGGGCGCAGGCACCGCTGCCGATGATGCCGCCGGACAGCGCGCCCAGTACCAGCAGCGGGAAAAAGATGCCGCCGGGGGCGCCGGAGCAGAAGCAGATCATGGTGAACGCAAACTTCGCCGCCAGCAGGAGCAGCATCATGCCCACGGTCATACCCACGCCGGACAGGTGGGTGATGATGTGATGGCCGCCGCCCAGAACCTCGGGCAGCACAAGGCCAAACACGCCGGCAAACAGGAAGGGGATGGCGATGCGGCAGGTATCACGCAGGGGCAGTTTTTTGTAAAGCCGCTGGGTGGACATCAAAGTCTTATTGAACAGAACGCCAAGACAGCCGCAGCAGAGGCCCACGATGGGATACACATAGAACAGGGAAAGGGGCAGCGGATCCACCTGGGGCAGGTTGAGAGCCGGGGTGGTGCCGAAAAACAGCTTGGAGACGATGTCGGCAAAAATGGAAGCGGCCGCCGTGGCGAAAACCACCTTGGGGGTGATTTTTTTATAGGTCTCCTCCAGGGCAAAAGCCACGCCTGCCAGAGGGGCGTTGAAGGCGGCGGCCAGACCGGCGCAGGCGCCGCAAAGCAGCAGAAGCTTGCTGTCCTCCTCCTCGCCTTCGGGCAGGCGGCTGCTGACCAGCTGTCCGGTCATGGCGCCCAACTGGATGGAGGGGCCTTCACGGCCCAGGGACAGGCCGCAGACGATGCTCAAAGCGCCGCCCACGAACTTCTTTACCAGAACGGCAAGGGGCTTGGGAGAGAAATGGCCATGGAACTGGCCTTCCAGCTGGGGGATACCGCTGCCCTTGATGAAAGGCTCGCTTTCGGTGATCCTGCCTACCACGAGGCCCATCAAAAACAGGAACAGAAACAGCAGAACGATGCGCAGCGGCGAGTCGGCGAAACCGAAAATGCCGTGGCACAGGGCCTCGGCCCGGCCCAGCACCGCGCGGTAAGCCACCGCGGAAAGGGCGGCGAACGCGCCCACCAAAAGACTTTTGCCGATCAGGGAAATATGTTTGCGTTCCCAGGTCATGCAGGATACCTCCACAATGATGATTTGCGTGAAAAACCACGCATAAAACACTCCATTTTACAAGTTACCATAACCCCGCCAAAAGCGCAATAGGATTGGGCGGTATTGCAAGATTAAATTGAAAAGCCGCGCGCCGTGTGCTACAATAAGCCCACGGGAAACCGGAAAATCTGAAACGTTTGGGAAGTAGATAGTATGAAAAAGATCATCGGTGTCGTTCCCTCCGCCAGTCTGGGCGATATGACAAAGAGCAACATGAGCGATCTCTACAAGATCCTCAACAATTATACCAAGCGCGTGACCGAGGCCGGCTGTGTCCCCATCGGCATGGCGCCGGTGGATTACTGGCTGAGCGAAGAGGCTATGGAGGTCTGCGACGGCTTTTTGGTGCAGGGCGGCGCGGAGTTTTATCCTTACCATTTCCAGATCGTGCACCACGCCATCACCCACGGCAAGCGCTATCTGGGCATCTGCTTGGGTTCCCAGCTGATCTATACCTATCTTGCCCTCCGCAAAATGGTGGAGGAGCAGGGCTATGAAGGTGACGATATCGTCAAGGCCATCTGTGACCTGCGGGAGGAAAAAGGCCCGGACTTCTCGGTGCTGCAGGCCGTGGAGGGCCACCGTTCGGAGGCCATGACCCGTGGCGGTGAGGATGCCGCCAAGCACGACGTCAACGTGGTCCCCGGGACCCTGCTGCACCGTGTGGCGGGAACCGATACCCTGCGGATGGCATCCTTCCATTATCTGCAGGTGCCCCCCGATCAGGATCTGGTGACCATCAACAGCTGGTCCGCCAAGGGCGACGGCGTGGTGGAAGGCGTGGAATACGGCGACAGGATCCTGGGCATCCAGGCCCACCCCGAGGTGGACGATCTGCTGCCGCAGGTGTTTGCTTTCCTGGCCGAAGATTGATAAAACAAAAGAAAAGACGCCACAACTGTGGCGTCTTTTTTGTTTTGTGTCAGCGGTTCCAGGCTTCTGCCTGATCCAGGATCCATCGGGCCACCTGAGGGATGCCCTCGCCGGTCTTGGCGGACACGAAGAGGATCTCGATGTCCGGATTGCGCATTTTGGCGTACGCTACCACCTTGTCCCTGTCAAAGTCGAAGTAGTCCAGCACGTCGGTCTTGTTGACGATCAAAAGCTGGCAGGTTTCGTACATCAGGGGGTATTTCAGCGGCTTGTCGTGGCCTTCGGGCACCGAAAGGATGGTCACGTTTTTCGCCGCGCCGGTGTCAAACTCGGCAGGGCAGACCAGATTGCCCACGTTTTCCAGGATCACCAGATCGTAGTTCGCGCTGCCCAGCTCCCGCAGACCCTGTCGGGTCATGTCGGCGTCCAGGTGGCACATACCGCCGGTATGGATCTGGATGGCGTCCACGCCGACCTGCCGCATGGCGCGGGCGTCCACGTCGGAGTCAATGTCGGCCTCCATGACGCCAAGACGGAGTTTTCCCTCCAGTTCGGCGGCCAGCCTGCGCAGCAGGGTGGTCTTGCCCGCGCCGGGGGAGGACATGAGGTTCAGCAGAAAGGTCTTTTCTTCCTTCAGCTGCTGACGCAGACGGTTGGCGTCGGCGTCGTTGTCGGCGAAAACGCTCTGTTTGACTTCAATGACACGAATATCGTCCATAGGATCACGACTCCTGCTGATCGTTCCAGACCTTCAGGTCCAGGCTGTAGTCTTTCAGGAAATATTCCCGCAGATCCTTGCGCATGGGCATGGTCTGCTTGATCTTGATGGCGTCAAAGCCGCAGCGGGCCTTGCAGATGCCGCAGCCCACACAGGCTTCCTGATTGATCTGTACCTTGCCGTCCTCGCCAAAGGAGATGGCCTCCACCGGGCAGCCGTTGTGGCCCTCGGCGCATTTGCCGCAGCCCACGCACTTGGTGCGGTCGGGTACCGCCGTCCAGCCGGCGGGGTGGAAGCGGTGCCGCTCGGCGGCGGTGGCGTTGCGGGCCAGCCGCATGGCGATGCAGCAGCAGGGGCAGCAGAAGCAAATCTCCAGAAAGTGGTCCATCAGGTCGTTGCGCACGCCCCACAGCATCTGCTCCACTTCGATCCAGACGGCCTGGCCCATGAGGCCGGCCTCGGCGGCCTCGTCCACCCGGGCGCAGGCCTCTTCATAGGTGAACTGCCGGCCCAGACCGTGCTTGACGACGCCTTTGGCGGCCTCGCCCAGGAACAGACAGCCCAGATCGTGGGGATAATCGCCGCAATCGTTGGCCTGACGGCACAGACAGCCGTCCATGCCGGCGATATAGGTCACGTTTTTCAGGGATTCCTTGATGAGTTCCAGGGGGATCACGGTCTTTTCCCCGTGGTCGGAAATGTCCACGTTCAGGGGCATGACCACCGTGCCGGTGGGCCGCTCCATATCGGGATAAAGCTTGATGCCGGTCTTGTAGACACGGGCCTTCCAGCCGCCCTGCTTCATCCAGACCGAGAAACGGACGAACATTTTATAGAGCTTGAGCGCCAGGGGCCAGCGGTCGCGGCTCATGTAGATGACGTTCTCCAGCAGCCAGTTATAGATGCCAAGGCCGTTGGGTTTGTTCCGATAGGGCGGGAAGCCCACCTCCTTGCGGTCCAGACGTTCCCGGTCCAGATAGAGGACGTTGCCCTGCTCGTCGATGTTGTTGCACTGTTTTTTCGGTTCCTGCATGGTCATGTTCCTACTTTCCGTATCCGATCTCTTTGATCACGAGGCCTCTGCCCGGCACCGCGGAGAGCCGCAGTTCCGCACCCTGCAGGGCAGGACACTGATCTGCCGCCACGGGGAAGAGCCGGGTCAGATATTGCGGCACGAAGCCGGAGGCTTCGCCCACCTCCAGTTCGATATACGACACACGGGCGATATGATGTTGTTCGGTAAGGCGGGACACCGTTTTGACGATGTGCCGCAGTACACCCAGTTCGTGCATAGTCTGCTCCAAAGGATCGGGATGGTTTAAAATGGAAGGTCTGCCCAGATCAGGCGTCGGGGCCCTGCTGCCCGTCAAACTTCGCCGCGGTGACCAGACAGGTGTTGAGGTACACGATATGGGACACCGCGATGATGGCGCTGCGCAGCATCTCTTTTTCCAGAGAGTCGGTGACACCCACCGAATCAAAGGTGTCCTTCAGGCCAAAACGGTGGAACAGGATGTTCTCCAGTTCCTCGCAGAAGTAGTCGTAGGCGGTCTGGTCGGTGTATACGGTTTTCTGCCGGCAGAACAGCTGGTTGACGTGCTCCAGCGGGGTCACCTGCTTCAAAATGGCGATGGCCATAAGGTGGGCGATCTGGTTGGCGGAATACTGCTTGTGAACGGGATTGGAAACAAGCCCCTGCTTGACATAGTTCCGGATCATGGATCCGGTGAAGGTGCCGAAGCCCAGAGGCGCGATGGTCTGGTTGATGTATTTTGTGGCCTGCTCCAGATAGAGACCCACGTCGGGGATCTCGCGATAGCGCGGCAGACGGAAACCGCGGATGGAGTCGGCAATGGCGTCTTTAATCGTCGTATTCATAGGAAATACTATAGCACAACCCGGCTGTATCGTCAACGACATTAAATCACAGGCTTTTGAAAAACCTTTGACAGATTTATTGTTATGTGCTAAAATGATTGCAAAATTTGAAGTATTCATCGAAAAAAGAGAAGGAGACCGACTCTTATGGAAAACCGTATCATTCTGGTGGCCGAAACCGGCTCCGATGTGCCCCGTCAGCTTGCCCGGGAGCTGGGCATTGTTTTGATCCCCATGCACGTGTCCATGGGCGAACAGACGCTGGACGACGGCGCCTTCCCGCCGGAGGACGTTTGCGCCTATTACGACCGGACCGGCAAGATCCCCACCACCAGCGGCAGCACCGTTTACGACTTTGAGTCGGTGTACGAGGACATCTTCGCAAAGGATCCCGACGCGCGGATCCTGCATCTGGCCTACTCCGCCGTGACCACCTGCTCCTATCACAGCTCCGAGCTGGCCATCGAGGGCAAGCCCTATCAGGATCGGGTGCGGCTGGTGGACACCAAGCACGTTTCCATGGGTCAGGGTGCCGTGGTCATGGCTACGGCCGCATGGCTCAACGAGCATCCGGAGGCAACGCTGGAGGAAGCGGCCGCCCAGGCCGAGCGCATCGGCAGGGAGACCCAGATGTGCTTTATCCCCAAGAACCTGAATTACCTCCGTGCCGGCGGCCGGTGCAGCAACGCCACCGCGCTGGTGGGCAATCTGCTGCAGCTGCATCCCTGTATCGAGATCATCGACGGAAAGCTCATCGCCTGCAAAAAGTACCGGGGCAACATGGCCAAGCTTGCCCGTGTCCTGCTGGGCGATTTCGTGGAGAAGTACGACCTGAAAAAGGATCATATCTTCTTTATCCGCGCTCCCTATATGGAAGAGGCCATCTGCGATGCCCTGAACGAGGCGGCAAAGGATATGGGTTTTGAGAAGATCGCCTGGTTCCCCACCGGCTGCGTGATCACCTGTCACGGCGGCCCCGGCGCTTTTGGTATCGTGGGCACTTCCAACAACGGCTAAAATTGTTTCCTTCCCCTGTAGAGAAAGAAAAGGTGCGCAAATGAAAATCGTAGCGGATACCGCCACGCTGTTCGCCCCTGCCGAGGGCGAAGCGCAGGGCATGACCATCGTGCCGGTCTGTGTCACCATTGACGGCAAAACTTATCAGGATTATGCCGAGATCACCAGTGAGGAGTTTCTGGCGAAGATCGAGGCCGGCGGCGTGCCGGTGTCTTCCCAGCCTGCCATCGGCGATCTGCTGGACGTGTTCGAATCCTCTGACGAAGAAATGCTGGTGCTGACGGTGGGTGACGGCCTGTCGGGCGGATACCAGAGCGCGTTGAGCGCCCGCAGCTGCGCGGACGATCCCCAGCGCATCCACGTGATGGATTCGGGGACGCTGGCCGGCCCTCTGCGCTATCTGGCGAAAAAGGCGGTGGCCCTGAAAAACGACGGTCTGCCCATGGCGCGGATCAAGGAGGAACTGCGGGCCTGTATCGAGTCCTCGGTTTCCTTTGTCATCCCGGAGGACTTTGCCTTTTTGAAGCGCAGCGGCCGGCTGACGGCCATCACCGCCAAGATCGGCGGCACGCTGAAACTGCTGCCCGTCCTCACCCAGACCGAGGACCGCAAGCGCATCCGTCCCCTTGCTGTCCGGCGCACGTGGAAGGCGGCGGTGGAGACCATTACCCAGCGGCTGGAGGTGATGGGCGTTGACCATCGGTACCTCATCAACGTCTGCCACGCGGGCACCCTGCAGAAGGCTGCCGCGGTGGCGGAGCAGATCAAGGGGATCTTCGCCGGTACCGAGATCGAGATCCTGCACCTCTCGCCGGCCCTGATCACCCACGGCGGCCCCGGCTGCATCGTGGTGCAGGCCATCCGGAAATAAGGAGAGATCCATGAAACTGGTTTTGCTTTTACTTATCGGATATATCGTAGGCTCGGTGCCCTTTGCGCTGGTGATCGGCAAGGTTTTCTATAAAACCGACGTCCGGGAACACGGCAGTAAAAACCTCGGCGGCGGCAATACAGGCCGCGTGCTGGGAAAAAAGGCCGGCGTCGCCGTGATGACGCTGGACCTGCTGAAGGTCACGTTTGTGGTGGGTCTGGCCGCGCTGCTGTTTGACAGCGAGGCCGTGACGGCCGGTGCCGCGCTGGCGGCTGCGGTGGGCCATTGCTGGCCGGTGTTTGCCCGGTTCAAGGGCGGCAAGGCGGTGGCCACCCTGTACGGTTTTCTGTTCGGCCTGTTCGTGTTTGAGGGATACAGCGTCCTGATGTTCCTGTTCCCTCTGCTGGTGTTCCTGCTGGTGCTGAAGTGTACCAAGATCATCGCTCTGTCCAGTATCCTGTCGTCGGTGGCCATTGTGGTGTTTGCCCGGCTGACCGGCGGGTCTATGCCGGTGGTACTGGCGCTGGCGGTATTCTCTGCCCTGATCGTGGTACGGCACAAGGCAAACCTTCTGCGGATGCGCAGAAGGGAAGAAAACAAAGTATCCTGGATCTGATCTATCAAAAAACGGCCCGGTTTCGGGCCGTTTTCCCTTCTCTTTTACCGCTTTTGTGATATGATATCCATAACGAATACCGCATGGGAGGAACTATGGAACTGTTGTATTGGCTGCAAAGCATCCGCACGCCGCTGGGGGACGCTTTTTTCTCGCTGATCACCCATCTTGGCGAAGAAACGCTGTTTATCGTGTTCGGACTTTTGGTGTTCTGGTGTCTGGACAAGTGGGAGGGCTACTATCTGCTGTCCACCGGTCTCACCGGCACGGTGATCAACCAGGGGCTGAAGCTGTGGTTCCGTGTCCCGCGGCCCTGGGTGCGCGATCCCAACTTCCCCATCGTGGAGGCCGCCCGGGCGGAGGCCACAGGCTACTCCTTCCCCAGCGGACACACCCAGAGCTCGGTGGGTATTTTTGGCGCGCTGGCCCGCTGGAACAAACAGCGATGGCTGCGGATTTTGTGCGCGGCGCTGTGTGTGCTGGTGCCCTTTTCCCGGCTGTATCTGGGGGTGCATACCCCGGCGGACGTGGCGGTGTCCTTTGTGCTGGCGCTGCTACTGGTGCTGGGCTTTTATCCCGTGATCCGAAAGGCCGTGATATCGCCCAAAACCATGCGTCTGCTGCTGGCAGGCATGGTGGCCGCGGCGGTGGGCCTTGTGCTGTTCGTCACCCGGTATCCCTTCCCGGCGGACGTGGACGTGACCAATCTGGAGCACGGAACCAAAAACGCCTATACCATGCTGGGCTGCATGGTGGGCGTTTGGCTGACCTATGAATGCGACCTGCGGTGGACTCGGTTTGACACCAAAGCACCGCTGTTGGGACAGGTGTGCAAGCTGGCGCTGGGTCTTGCCATCCTGCTGGCCATCAAGGCGGGCGCAAAGGCGCCGCTCCACGCCCTGTTCGCCAACGATCACCTGGCCGACGGCCTGCGATATTTTCTTATGGTGGCCTTTGCCGGCTGCCTGTGGCCGAAAACCTTTCCCTTCTGGGCAAAACTTGGGAAAACGAAATAAAGAAAAGCACCCCGGACGGGGTGCTTTTTTCATGCTTTTCGCTTGCCCAGCTGCCAGAACGCCACGGCGCTGGCCGCCGCTACGTTGAGGGAGTCCACGCCGTGGGACATGGGGATCATCACGGTATAGTCGCAGCCGGCGATGGTGGCGTCGGTCAAACCGTCGCCTTCGGTGCCCAGCACCACGGCCAGCTTTTCCTCGGCCAGCAGGTCGGGGTCATCCACCGATACCGAATCGGTGCGCAGGGCCATGGCCGCCGTCTTGAAGCCCAGCGCCCGCAGCCGCTCCAGACCGGGGTGGGGCCACTGGGTGTGGTCGTCACCGATGCGGGTCCAGGGCACCTGAAACACCGTGCCCATGCTCACCCGGGCCGCGCGGCGGTACAGGGGATCGCAGCAGGTGGGGGTCACCAGCACGGCGTCCATATTGAGGGCGGCTGCCGAACGGAAGGCGGCGCCCACGTTGGTGGGATCCACGATGCCTTCCAGCACGGCCACCCGGCGGGCGTCCCTCAGCAGGTCCTCCACCGTAGGCAGGGGGCGGCGCTCCATAGCGCACAGAACGCCCCGGGTGAGTGCGAAGCCGGTGAGGCTTTCCAGCACCTCCCGGGAGGCGGTGTACACCGGCACTTCGGGGCACTGGGCCAAAATGTCGGCGGCGTCACCGTCAATGTGCTTGCGCTCCATCAAAAGTGCCACCGGACGGTAGCCGCCGTCCAGCGCCCGCTGGATGACCTTGGGGCTTTCGGCGATAAAGATCCCCTGTTCCCGTTCTTGCTGCCGGCGCAGCTGACCTTCGGTCAGCCGGGCGAACAGATCCAGCCGGGGATCGGAAAAATCGGTAATTTCAATGATGTTTGCCATGGCGTTCACCTCTTTCCGCCATGATACCACAGGGAGGGAAGGGCTGTCAAACAGCAAAAAAGCCGCCCTTTCGGGCGGCTTTTCCGTTATGTACTTACTTGGAGATGCCGGTGATGTGGGTGTTGACGCCCTCGTACCAGTAGATGAAACCGGTCACGTCAACGGTGTCGCCCACGGCCAGGGTGCCCACGGTCTGGTAGACCTCGGTGTCGGGAGCGGTCAGATAGCGCTCCACGCAGAAGTC
>JAFYPP010000056.1 GCA_017559995.1 Clostridia bacterium
CGGCATCGCCAAATACGCCGGCGCCCGCCGGGTCATCATCACCGATATCAACGACTACCGGCTGGATCTGGCCCGCAAGATGGGCGTGGACGCCGCCGTCAACACCGCCCGTGAGGATCTCACCCAGGTGATGAAGGCCCAGGGTCTGGTGGAAGGCTTCGACATCGGTCTGGAGATGAGCGGCAACGGCGCCGCCTTCCGCCAGATGTGCTCCGTCATGCGCAACGGCGGCAAGATCTCCCTGCTGGGTCTGGGCAACAAGCCCATCGAGGTGGACATGAACGACATCATCTGCAAGGGCCTCACCCTGCAGGGCATCTACGGTCGCAAGATGGATAACTGGCACCAGATGAGCTACATGGTCCAGGGCGGCCTGGATCTCTCCCCCGTCATCACCCACAAGTTCCACTACACCCAGTTCGAAGAAGGCTTCGCCGCCATGAACAGCGGCAAGTCCGGCAAGGTCGTTCTGGACTGGACCAAATAAGGAGGAAACACTATGAGCAAGACCGCGCTGCAGGCCTTTGAGGCCGAGCTGAACGCCATCCGCGAGGCAGGTACCTGGCGGGAAGAGCGTATCATCACCACTCCCCAGCGTTCCCGCATCGACACCACAAAAAAGGACGGCGTGGTGAATATGTGCGCCAACAACTACCTGGGTCTGTCCAACAACCCCGACCTCATCGCCGCCGCCAAGAAGAGCTATGACAACTGGGGTTTCGGTCTGTCCTCCGTCCGCTTCATCTGCGGCACCCAGGGCATCCACAAGGAGCTGGAAAAGCGCATCTCCGCCTTCTGCGGCACCGATGACGCCATCCTGTACTCCTCCTGCTTCGACGCCAACGGCGGTCTGTTCGAGACCCTGCTGGGCGCCGAGGACGCCGTCATCTCCGACGAGCTGAACCACGCCTCCATCATCGACGGCGTCCGCCTGTGCAAGGCCAAACGCTATCGCTACAAGAACAACAACATGGAAGACCTGCGTGCCCAGCTGGTGGACGCCCGTGCTTCCGGCTGCAAGAAGATCATCATCGCCACCGACGGCGTGTTCTCTATGGACGGCTACATCGCCGACCTGAAGTCCATCTGCGATCTGGCCGACGAGTTCGACGCTCTGGTCATGGTGGACGACAGCCACGCCGTAGGCTTCATGGGCGCCCACGGCCGCGGCACCGCCGAGTTCTGCGGCGTGATGGGCCGCGTGGATATCATCACCGGCACCTTTGGCAAGGCCATGGGCGGCGCTTCCGGCGGCTATACCGCTGCCCGTCAGCCCATCGTGGATCTGCTGCGTCAGCGCAGCCGTCCCTACCTGTTCTCCAACACCCTGGCCCCCGCCATCTGCGCCGCCACCATCCAGACCATCGATCTGCTGGAGGAGAGCACCGGTCTGCGGGACAAGGTCCACGAGAACGCCGCCTATTTCCGCGCCGGCATGGAAAAGCTGGGCTTTGAGCTGCTGCCCGGCGAGCACCCCATCGTGCCCGTCATGCTGTACGACCCCAAGGTCGCCCACGAGTTCGCCAGAAGAATGCTGGACAAGGGCGTGTACGTGGTGGCCTTCTGCTACCCCGTGGTGCCCAAGGGCAAGGACCGCATCCGCACCCAGATCTCTGCCGGTCACACCAAGGAGGATCTGGATTTCGCCATCAAGTGCTTCGGCGAAGTCAAGGCCGAGATGGGTCTGTAACCGACAAAAGAAAAGACCGCTTCCAAACCGGAAGCGGTCTTATTTTTATTGGTTATTTGTCGTTGTTGCCGGCCTGGGCCATCATGCTGTTGTACAGCTTGTCGGACAGCTCCTTGGCGGCGTTGTAACCCATCTTCTTGTTACGGTTGTTCATAGCGGCGACCTCGATGATGACCGCCAGATTTCGGCCGGGACGGATGGGCACTTCCAGAGAGGGCACATACAGGCCCAGGATCTCTTCGTAGTTCTGTTCTTCACCCATGCGGTCGTAAGCCTTGCCGTCCTCCCACTTGCGCAGGTTGATGATCAGGTCGATCTTTTCGGTGGGCTTGACAGCACCGGTACCGAAGATACGGCGCACGTCGATGATGCCGATACCGCGCAGCTCCATAAAGTAGCGGATCAGCTCGGGAGCGGAGCCGACCAGCGTCTTGTTGGACACCTTCTTGATGTCCACGGCATCGTCGGCGACAAGTCGGTGGCCGCGCTTCAGCAGCTCAATGGCGGCTTCGCTCTTGCCCACGCCGCTGTCGCCCTTCAGCAGGATACCCTCGCCGTAGACCTCCACCAGCACGCCGTGGATGGTGCAGCGGTCGCCCAGATGGACGTTCAGCGAGGCGGACAGGGCGGAAATGAAATTGGCGGTGTAGTCGCGGGTGCGCAGCAGGGGGATATTGTATTTTTTGCACAGGAAGATGTAGTCATCATCGGCCTCCACGCCGTTGGACAGCACCAGAATGGGCAGCTTCATGCCCAGCAGACGGTCAAGGGTGAACAGACGCTCTTCCCGGGTCAGGCTGTGCAGATAGGAACTTTCCGCACGGCCGATGACCTGGATGTCGTCCGGGTCAAAGTGTTCGAAAAAGCCGGCCAGCGGCAGTGCCGGGCGGCAGACGGCACGGCTGTAGATCAGTTTATCCTGATAATCCTCGGGGCCGTAGACCACTTCCAGACGGAACTCGGTGATCAGTTTGTGCAGTTCGACAGAGTAGTTACACTTCATGAATGATTCCTCCGCGCAGATGAAGATAACTTATTATAAGCCTATTGAACGCAATTGGCAAGTGCAAAAGTTTTTTCATAAAAAACCTTGCTTTTTTATATTTGTTATGGTAATATAATTGAGCCGCTTTTGGAGAAATCTCAAAAAAGCGTTTTGGACTAAGGCACAAGGAGGTGCAAAGAATGGCTAAATGTGATATCTGCGGCAAGGGCGTGACCTTCGGTATTCAGGTCTCCCACTCTCACAGACGTACCAACCGCACCTGGAAGCCCAACGTCCGTCGCGTCAAGGCGATCGTCGATGGTACCCCCAAGCACGTCAACGTGTGCACTCGTTGCCTGCGTTCCGGCAAGGTTACCCGCGCCATCTGATTTTCAGAACAAACAAAAGCCACCCGTTCGGGTGGCTTTTTTGCTTTTTCTCCAGGATACAGCTCTATGACTTTTCGTACCGACCCTTTTCCCGCTTCAGCAGGCCTTCGGAGATCATATCCCGGCGCAGAGTGCAGTAATCCTCGTGAAACCCCTGCAGCACGTCGTTCAGTTCCGGCTCCGTATAGATCCGTCCCGGCTCCAACGCTTTGGTGATCTCTTCCAGACAGATGCGCTCCTTTTTCCGCTGGGCGGGGATGGCTTTCAGCCGCCCGTATTCGAAAAAGGTCTCGATGACCTTTCTGCGGTATTCGGCCTCCCGGCGCTCCTGCTCAGAGGCCTGATCGGTGGCGCCGGCGATCAGATCCACCACCGGCAGGGTCAGCTCCTCCTGCCGCAGGGCGTACATGGTGTAATACTGCTCCGGGCGGGAAGTGACCAGCCCGGCCTCCTCCAACTTTTTCAGGTGGAAGGAGATGGTAGCCGGAGTCAACCCCAGCCGCTGCGCCAGCCGCTCCACGTACATTTCCTCCCGCAGCAGGGATTGGACGATGCGCAGCCGGGATCGGTCCGCCAGACACTTGAACAACTGCAGCACCCGTTCTTCGGTCATGGCTTATCCCTCCTTGCGGGCGTGATAACGCTTCAGCACATCTTCCAGCGCCTCCAGTTTCAGTTCCTCCACGGCGGCCCGCTGCGCGTTGCCGTGGGTTTGCGCCATCTCCAGCGCCATGCGCCAGTTTTGCGGCAGTTCTTCCAGTTTTTTCAGATAAAAGGCCTCCCGTTCTTCCGGCTTGGCCATCTTGCAGGCCACGTTGCCGACGGTGGCGCACACCTCATAAATATTGGCGCGGATTTTGATAAGATCAGCCTCATCCTGCCGCCGGTCGGCGGTCAGTTGCTTGGCTTCCTGCCGCAATTCCTGCGCTACGGTCTGCAGTTCCTTCACAAAGCCTTCCATGATCAACGCTCCTTTTGTTTCGATGATTATCTAATCAGATAATAGCACAGTCCGCTTGGCTTGTCAAATTTGTTTTGATGATTATCTAATTATTTTTGGTGTAACGCAAAAAACCGGCCCAAAAGGCCGGTTTAAGAATTTTTAAGATTTGCGTTCTTACGCCTCGTAGGCATCCTGCTCGGCTCGCTTGGCGCGGCCCAGCAGATTCTGCACCACTTCTTCCAGCGGCTTTCGCTCCACCAGAATGGCGTACATGGCCTGACAGATGGGCATATCCACGTTCATATCCCGGGTCAGTTCTTCTACCGCGCGGGTGGCAAAATAGCCTTCCACCACGGCGCCCACCGATTCCAGCGCCTGTTCCACCGGCATACCGCCGCCCACCAGCAAACCGAAGCGACGGTTGCGGGAATGGTTGGAGATACAGGTGACGATCAGGTCGCCCACGCCGGACAGGCCGGAAAAGGTATGGGCCTCACCGCCCAGAGCCACACCCAGACGGGAGATCTCGGCAATGCCGCGGGTCATCAGCAGGGCCTTGGTGTTGTCACCGAAGCCGTAGCCGTCGGAGATACCCACGGCCACCGCCATGATATTCTTCATGGCGCCGCCCAGCTCGGCGCTGACGATGTCAGGAGAGGTGTATACCCGGAAAAACTCGGTGGACAGCGTATTCTGCACCAATTCGGCCGCCTCCTTGTCGGGAGACGCCGCCAGAACGGCAGTGGGAATGCCACGGCTGACCTCTTCCGCGTGGGAAGGGCCGGTGAGGGCCACCACGGGGCAGGCCTTGCCCACTTCCCGGGACAGGGTGTCCGACAGCAGGCAGCAGCCGTGCTGCAGGTCAAAGCCCTTGCTCAACAGCACCAGCACCTGGCCGTCGGTAAGGACGGGCGCCAGCTTGCGGGCAGTGTCGCACACCGCGAAAGACGGCACCGCCACTATCACGATGGAGCAATGGGCGGCGCAGCCGATGTCGTCGGTGAACAGGATATTTTCGGGCATGGTGATGCCCTTCAGCAGTTTGGGATTGCAGCGGTTTTCCCGCAGCATGGCGGTGGTCTCCGGCTTGTGGCTCCAAACCGACACATCGTGGCCGGATTCGGCCGCCGATTTTGCCACGGCAAGACCCCAGCCGCCGCTTCCGATCACAGCGATCTTCATCGGGGCTTCCTCTTGGCAATGACGGTTTTGGGCTCGGTACCCGCCAGCAGGCGCTTGATATTGGAACGGTGACACCAGATCAGCCAGGAGGCTGCCAGCGCCACGTACACGGTGTGCAGCATCATCACGCCCAGCAGCAGGCACCAGACGGGTGCCGAAGCGCAGGCGCAGATGGAACCCAGGGACACCTTTTTACAGATGGCCACCACGATGGCGAACACCACCACCACCAGAACGCCGATGCGCCAGTCCACCATCAGCAGAGAGGCCAGGCCGCACAGAACGCCCTTGCCGCCCTTGAACTTGTAGAACACCGGGAACAGATGGCCGGTGATGGCGCACAGAGAACCGATGAGGAAACCCCACTTCCAGCCGATCAGCTTGTTGGCGATGACGATGGCGATGACCGTCTTGAGAATGTCGATCAGGGCCACCACGGCGGCGTGGCGGATGCCGTAGGTGCGCAGGGCGTTGGTCATGCCGGCGTTGCCGCTGCCGTAGTTGCGGATATCCTCTTTATGTCCCACGCGGGAGGACACGATGGCACCGCTGACAGAGCCCAGCAGATAGGCGATGACGGCGGCGGCAAAATAGGCGATGATGGAATTGGGGAACATAAAATCAAACGCTCCTTAAATGGTCTGCGATCAGAGGTCTTCTCCTCGCTGACGGACGATCATCTTGACGGGGGTACCCTCCATGGAATAGGCCTGACGGATCTGGTTCTCCAGATAACGCACATAGGAATAATGGAACAGCTTGGCATCGTTGCAGAAGCAAACGAAGGTGGGGGGCTGGATACCGGCCTGGGTGATATAGTAGATCTTCAGGCGGCGGCCCTTGTCCGTGGGGGGCTGCACACGGGCGGTAGCCTCGGCCAGGATGGCGTTGAGGTTGCCGGTGGTGATGCGCAGAGAGGCGGAGGCGTGGACCTTCTTGACCAGGTCAAACAGGTTCTCCACACGCTGGCCGGTCTTGGCGGACAGGAAGATCATGGGAGCATAGGGCATATAAGCCAGCTCGGTGCGGATCTTCTCCTCGTACTCGGCCTGGGTGCCGGTCTCCTTCTCGATGAGGTCCCACTTGTTGACGGCGATGATGGCGGCCTTGCCCGCTTCGTGAGCCAGACCGGCGATCTTGGTATCCTGATCGGTGATGCCGGCTTCGGCGTCGATCATCAGGATGCACACGTCGGCGCGCTCGATGGCCATCTGGGCGCGCATGACGGAGAACTTCTCCACAGCCTCGTCCACCTTGCTCTTGCGGCGGATACCGGCGGTGTCGATGAAGGTGAAGTGATCTTCGCCGCGGACGATCTTGCTGTCGATGGAGTCACGGGTGGTACCGGGAATATTGCTGACGATGACGCGCTCCTCGCCGGTGACCCGGTTGATGAGGCTGGACTTGCCGGCGTTGGGCTTGCCGATGATGGCGACCTTGATGCCCTCGTCCTCCTTGATGTCATCCCAGGCGTCGTCGGGCAGATACTCGAAGCAGGCGTCCAGCAGGTCGCCGGCGCCGTAGCCGTGGAGGGCGGAAATGCCCACGGGGTCGCCCAGACCCAGGTTGTAGAACTCGTAGAACTCTGCGGGGGGATGACCGGGAGAGTCCATCTTGTTGACGGCCAGCACGATGGGCTTCTTGGCCTTTTTCAGCATGGTGGCCACTTCCATATCGGCGGCGGTAACGCCGGTGCGCAGGTCGGTGACTAGGATCACGACACTGGCGTGGTCGATGGCGATCAGCGCCTGCTGGCGCATGAACTTTAAAATCTCGTCGTCGGTACGGGGCTCGATACCGCCGGTGTCCACCACCACGAAGGGCTTGTTGCGCCACTCGGCATCGCCGTAAATGCGGTCACGGGTCACGCCGGGCGTGTCTTCCACGATGGCGTTGCGCTTTTCGGTGATTCGGTTGAACAGCAGGGATTTACCCACATTGGGACGGCCGACGATGGCGATCACGGGTTTTTCCATAGTTATCAACTCCCTGTTTCTCTATAGTCTTTATTCTTTCAGTTTTGCGTTGGAAAATCAAGTATAAACTGTTAAATTTTTTGAAGTAATTTAAAAACTTTGCTCCAGAACGGCATCCAGGAACACACCGCCGTCGATGTCCAGCGCATGGACGGTCACGCCCAGTTCCCGTTCCAGATCGTCGGGGGTCACGTCATCCAGGAACACGTTCTGCTTATCCCGCAGCATGACGATGGGCAGCAGCAGACGGCCGCCGTTCAGGTTGCCCTTCAGCTGCTTGAGCAGATCACCGCCGGTGACCAGACCGGAAACGTCCACCGTTTCGCCGAAGAACTCGTTGCGGATGCCGATGACCTTACCGTCCAGACCGGGACACTTTTCCCGGATGAGGCCCACCATGCGCTCCATAAAGGGGGCGGCAGCCATACCGCAGGCGATGGTGAAGGGGGTGGGCGCCTCGCGGCCCTCGTCCTCCATCAGCAAAGCGCCCCGCAGCTCCTCCTCAAACAGGCTCATGAGGCCGACGCCGTTGTCCAGCTGCAGATAACCCTCGTAATAGTCGGGGTCGGGCATGGGCAGATGGGCCTTGAGGTACATCTCATCGGCGGCGGTGGCGATGGCGGTACCGTACTTTTTGAGGTTTTCGGCCCGCTGGGCGTCGATGATGGCGATCATGCCACGGGCCTCTTTCTCGCCCACGGGCACCAGTTCGGTCAGGCCCTGACGGTGCTTGGTGATGCCCACCGGCACCACGGCGATGCTCTCCACCGAGGGATACATGGCGGACAGGTCGGCCAGCGTCTTTTTCAGCTGTTCACCGTCGTTCCACCGGGGACAGGCCACCACCTGGGCGTGGATCTTCACGCCGGCCTTGGCAAAGGCCTCCAGATGGCGCAGGCTGGCGCCGCCGTTGGGATTGCCCAGCATTCTGGTGCGCAGTTCGGGATCGGTGGTATGCACCGAAATATTCAGCGGCGAGATCTTCATGCGGATGATGCGGTCGGCATCCTCGTCGCTGAGGTTGGTCATGGTGATGTAGTTGCCCAGCAAAAAGGACAGACGGGCGTCGTCGTCCTTGAAGTACAGGCTCTGGCGCATACCCCGGGGCAGCTGGTCGATGAAGCAGAAGACGCACCGGTTGGCGCAGCCCTTCTGGGCGTCCATCAGATAGGTCTCGAACTCCAGGCCCAGATCCTGCCCCTCCGCCTTGCGGATCTTCACCGAGCGGCGTGCGCCGCAGGGAGACTGGACCTCCAGGGTCAGGTGGGGATCGTAGGCGTAGAACTTGTAATCCATCACGTCACGGATGGCGTGACCGCCGATGGACAGCAGGGTCTCCCCCACCTGCAGGCCGGCCTTTTCCGCCGGGGAACGGGGGTCGACCTTGGTAATGATGGCAGACATGAAAAAGCCTCCATTTCACAACAAAGCATTTGACACATAAGAAAAAATGGAGAAGGTTTTACGCCCTCTCCATTTTCTTATGCTTTAGTTTTCCTCAGCGACCTTGATGACCTGACGGCCAGCGTAATAGCCACAAGCCTTGCAGGCTCTGTGGGACAGAACGGGCTCGCCGCACTTGGGGCACTTGACCAGGCCGGGCAAAGCCAGCTTCCAGTGAGAGCTCCGTCTCTTGTTACGACGCTGCTTGGAAATTCGCGCGCGGGGTACTGCCATTTGGACACCTCCTCAATCTATGGAAACCATTTATTTCTTACAAAGTTTATTTCTTGTTGTCCAGGAACTTCTGCAGAACGGCCAGCCGGGGATCCACTTCACGGGTCACGCAGCCGCAAGAGCCGTGATTCAGATTCTGACCGCACTTGGGGCACAGGCCCTTGCAATCCTCGTCGCAGACCACTGCCATCTCCATATCCAGGATCAGCTCCGGAATGAGGATGTCATCCAGCTCCACGGCTTCGGACTCCACCAGGTACAGGTCGTCCCGATCCGCGTCATCACTTTCCAGTTCTTTGACCAGGCGGAACTCCACGTCGGTCTCCTTGTCATACTCCACCGGCTTGCCGCAGCGGGCACAACGGGTGGTGACATGAGCGTAGATCGTGGCGCTCAGCGTGATGGCGCCGGCATCATCAGAAACTTCACCTTCCACCCGTACGGGCTGCTGGAAAGGAAACTCGAAACCTACTTCCTCTTTGGAAAGATCTATGGTATAATCGAATTGGGCATGATAGCCGGGCTTCGTTGCCAGTTCCTGAAGTCGAATCTGCATGAGAAACTCCTTTTCACAATAACGCAGAATTTATTATAGAAAGCAAACGGCAAAAAGTCAAGGATTTTTTACGAAATGTACGCCGGAAATTCAAAAAAGTTTCTTCCGGCCGAAACGAGAGGTCTTCCATATGAAAGAATTGGTCATTAACCGCAACGACGCGGGTCAGCGTTTGGACAAATATCTCACCAAAGCCGTTCCCGCGCTGCCTCCCGCGCTGCTGCACAAGTACATCCGCCTCAAACGCATCAAGCTGGCGGGCAAGCGTGTGGAGAAGGATTACCGCCTCCAGGAGGGGGATGTCCTTCAATTGTACATCAACGATGAGTTTTTTGCTACCCCTAATCCGGAAGAACAGTGGAAAAAAGTTTCTCCCAGCCTGGATATCGTCTACGAGGACGAGCACATCCTGCTGGTGAACAAGCCGGTGGGTCTGGTGGTGCATGAGGACGAGAGCAACTCGCCCAACACCCTCATCAACCAGATCAAAGCGTACCTATATAATAAAGGGGCCTGGGATCCCGCCAAAGAGGCCAGCTTCACCCCCTCCCTGTGCAACCGCATCGACCGCAACACCGGCGGCATCGTCATCGCCGCCAAGACCGCCGCCGCCCTCCGTGTCATGAACGACAAGATCAAGGACCGGGAGATCTCCAAATATTATCTCTGTCTTGTCCACGGCAAGCCCCGGCCCGCCGCCGGCGAGCTGACCAACTACCTCCGCCGGGATATGGACAAAAAACAGGTCTTTGTGGAAAAGCGCAAGACCGCCGACTCCCTCACCGCCAAGCTGCGGTATGTGACGCTGGAGAGCCGCTGCGACCTGTCCCTGGTGGAGTGCGAACTGCTCACCGGCCGCACCCACCAGATCCGTGTCCAGATGAGCGAGGCCGGCCATCCTCTGGTGGGCGACACCAAATACGGCACCCTCAAGCAGAACAAGGGCCTGCCCTACAAGCACCAGGCTCTGTGGAGCTACCGCCTGCGGTTCGACTTCCCCACCGACGCCGGGGAGCTGGAATATCTCCGCGGCAGGGAGTTCCAGGTGAAGGCCGTTCCCTTCCTGGAATTTTTCTACGGTTTGCCCAAAAAATAAAATCGAGTATTTCAAAGAAAAAGAGAGGAAATCGAAGCAATTCAGAGCATTATTTGAATTGCCCCGGTTTCCTCTTGATTTTTGCTGAAAACCTTGGGGAAAATCATTGACTTTCCCTGTATTTATGCTATATTTAGTTTGAATTCATCCGTAAAAATTCGGTTATTCCATTCTGACTTTTCTTTGGGAGGTGTGTGGATTGGCTGAGCGTTTGATCCAGCTGCAGAACATTCACAAACAATACGGGGACAAGACTGTCTTGGAGAATCTCAACCTGTATGTGAAGGATAAAGAGTTCGTCACTCTGCTGGGCCCCTCGGGCTGCGGCAAAACGACCACCCTGCGTATCATCGGCGGCTTTGAAAGCCCCGATTCGGGCACCGTCCTCTTCGAGGGTAAGGACATCACCGACGTGCCGCCCCATCAGCGGCAGGTGAATACCGTCTTCCAGCGGTACGCCCTGTTCCCCCATCTCAACGTCTATGACAACATCGCCTTCGGCCTGCGCATCGCCAAGATGCCCGAGGACGAGATCCGCGAGCGTGTCACCGAGATGCTGCAGATGATCAACCTGAGCGGCTATGAGAAGTCCTCCATCACCCGGCTGTCCGGCGGTGAGCAGCAGCGTGTGGCCATCGCCCGCGCTCTGGTCAACCATCCCCGGATCCTGCTGCTGGACGAGCCTCTGTCCGCTCTGGACCTCAAGCTGCGCAAAGAGATGCAGCGTGAGCTGAAGGCCATTCAGCAGCGCGTGGGCATCACCTTCGTCTTCGTCACCCACGACCAGGAGGAAGCCCTCACCATGTCCGACACCGTGGTGGTGCTCAACAAGGGCCGCATCCAGCAGATCGGCACTCCCACCGACATCTACAACGAGCCCAAGAACGCCTTCGTGGCCGACTTCATCGGTGAGTCCAACATTCTGGACGGCATCATGCTGGAGGACAGAAAGGTCCGTTTCTCCGGCCACACCTTTGAGTGCGTGGACGGCGGCTTCGGCAAGAAGGAGCCGGTGGACGTGGTCGTCCGTCCCGAGGACGTGGACATCGTTCCCCTCGAAAAAGGTATGCTGAAGGGCACCATCACCTCGGTGACCTTTATGGGCGTCCATTACGAGATCATCGTGGACATCAACGGCTTCAAGTGGATGATCCAGACCACCGACTTCGCCCCCGAGGGCGCCGAGATCGGCGTGGACATCGAGCCCGAGGCCATTCATATTATGAAGAAGTCCGAGTATTCCGGCCTGTACGGCGACTACTCTCTGGACATCGACACCGAAGCCCTGGACTTTGACGACGACGAAGAGGACGGGGCGGAAAGTGAGCAGGCCGAATGAGCGGCCGTGAGAAGGGCCGCAAGGCCCCTGCCCTGGAAAGCCTGCTGCTGGCGCCCTATTCGGCGTGGGCATCGCTGTTCATTCTGGTGCCGCTGGCCTTTATCGCCTATTACGCCTTTACCGACAACAACTTCCACTTCACCCTGGACAACGTGGTGAAGTTCTTCACCGCCACCTCGCAGGTCACCGGCGAGAACGGCCAGACCCAGGAGGTCTTTACCTACCTGCTGATCTTCTGGCGCTCTCTCAAGCTGGCCATCATCTCCACCATCATCTGCCTGCTCATCGGCTATCCCATGGCCTACATCATGGCCCGGGCTTCCTCCCGTATGCAGAAGACCATGGTGACCCTCATCATGATCCCCATGTGGATGAACTTCCTCATCCGCACCTACGCCTGGATGACCATCCTGCAGGACACCGGCATCTTCAACGGCCTGCTGGATCTCATCGGCCTCGGCCCGGTACACATCATCGGTACCGAAGCCGCCGTCGTCATCGGCATGGTCTACGACTACCTGCCCCATATGGTCATCCCCATCTATTCGGTCATGGCCAAGATGGACAACCGCCTGCTGGAAGCCGCCCAGGATCTGGGCTGCAGCAACGTGCAGGTGCTCAAGCGTGTGGTGTGGCCCCTGAGTCTGCCCGGCGTGTTCGCCGGCATCAACATGGTGCTCATCCCCTCCATCAGTACCTTCTACATTTCCCAGAAGCTGGGCAACGGCAAGTTCTTCCTCATCGGTGACGCCATCGAAGGTCAGTACATCGCCAACAATCTGCACTTCGCCGCCGCCATCGCCTTCATCATGATGATCATCCTGCTGGCAGGTATGGCCCTCATGCGGAAGTTTGCCGACCGTTATACCCAGGGAGGTGTCTGATATGAAAAGAACCTCTAAAATCTACACCGTCCTGGTGATGCTCTTCCTGTTCGCCCCCATCGCCATCCTGCTGCTGTTCTCCTTCAACGAAAGCAAGAGCCTTTCGGTATTCTCCGGTTTCTCGCTGAAGTGGTATCAGGAGTTGTTCCGGGACGGCGACACCCTGGAATCGGTGAAAAACACCCTGATCCTGGCCTGTTCCGCTTCGGCCATCGCCACCGTCATGGGTACCGCCGCCTCGGTGGGCATCAATAAGCTGCGCAACAAGTACGTCCGTGCCGGCTATGACACCGTCACCAACATCCCCATGACCAACCCGGACATCATCACCGGTATCTCGCTGATGCTGATGTTCGTGTTCATCGGCACCCGTCTGGGCAAGTCCAGCAGCCTCAGCTTCTGGACCCTGCTGATCTCCCACGTGACCTTCTGCCTGCCCTATGTCATCCTGCAGGTCCTGCCCAAGCTGCGGCAGATGGACCCCTCCCTGCCCGAAGCGGCAAAGGATCTGGGCTGCACCCCCATGCAGGCCTTCTTCAAGGCAGTGCTGCCCGAGATCATGCCCGGTATCGTCACCGGTATGATCATGGCCTTTACCATGTCGCTGGATGACTTCGTCATCTCCTACTTCACCCAGGGCAGCGGCTTCCAGACTCTGCCCATCCGCATTTACGGCATGACCAAAAAGACCGTCACGCCCAAGATGTACGCCCTGTCCACCATCATCTTCTTCGTGATCCTCACCCTGCTGCTCATTTCCAACCTCACCGACGAGGACAGCGGCAAGGGTTCCCGCCGCAAGGCCGCCGACGATCAGCGCGCCCGCAAGGCCCGCCGTGTGCTGGTGCCCGCCGCCGCCACCGTCATCCTCGGCCTGATGATCGTGCTCATCATCACCGGCTCCGGCCGCACCCTCACCCTCAACGTGTACAACTGGGGTGAATATATCTCCGACGGTTCGGAGGGCAGCCTGGACACCATCGCCGAGTTCGAGGTATGGTACGAGGAGGCCTACGGCGTGCCGGTGAAGGTCAACTACGACACCTACGACTCCAACGAGACCATGTACTCCAAGCTGTCGGGCGGTGCCGTGGCCTATGACGTCATCATCCCCTCCGACTATATGATCTCCCGTATGCGAGAGGAAGGCCTGCTGATGCCGCTGAACTACAGCAACATCCCCAACTTCCAGTACATCGGCGAAGAGTTCCGCAACCTGGCCTATGACCCCGAAAACCTGTATACCGTGCCCTATACCTACGGCATCGTGGGTATCATCTACAACGCCAACGTGGTGGATGAGGCCGACATCGGCGATTGGGATCTCATGTGGAACGAAAAGTACAGCAACAACATCCTGTCCTTCAACAACAGCCGTGATGCCTTCGGCACCGCCATGTACAAGCTGGGTCTGGACGTCAACACCACCGACCGTGCCGCGTGGGACCGTGCCGCCCAGGAGCTGCTGGCCCAGAAGCCTCTGCTCAAGGGCCGTGTGCAGGACGAGATCTACAACATGATGGCCTCCGGCGAGGCCGCCGTCAGCGCCTATTACGCCGGTGACTACTTCACCATGGCGGACAGCCAGGCCGACACCGTGGATCTGCAGTTCTATTATCCGCCCCGCACCAACTACTTCGTGGACGCCATGTGCATCCCCACCTGCTGCCAGAATCAGGAGCTGGCCGAGGTGTTCATCAACTTCATGCTGAGCCGTGAAGTGGCCATCGCCAACGCCGAGTATATCTGGTACGCCTGCCCCAACGATCTGGTGGTGGCGGATGAGACCTATATCGAGGATATGGGCGAGGACGCCATGGAGATCCTCTATCCCGAGCTGGAGTCCTTCCGGGACGCCTACAACACCTACGCCTACCGCAATCTGGATCCCGACACCCTGGGTTATATCAACGCCCTGTGGGAAGAGATCAAGATCGGCTGATGTTTTTTCCAAAGCCGCCGTGGATAACCACGGCGGCTTTTTCTATTCCGCCATCGCCTCCCGCAGCGCCAGCCGTGCTTTTTTCTCCAGACGGCTCACCTGTATCTGGGTGAGCCCCATCACCTGCCCGGTCTTTTGCTGGGTGAGATCCCGCAGATACCGCAGCAGCAGCACCTGCCGCATCCGCGGCTCCAACCGGGACAGAGCCTCC
>JAFYPP010000057.1 GCA_017559995.1 Clostridia bacterium
ACTTGGACCAGTCGTAGTCGAAGCCCAGCTCCTTCAGCTGCTTGGAGAAGGTGGCGATGTTCTTCTGGGTAAAGCCGTTGGGATGGTTGCCGGTATCCACAGCGTACTGCTCGGCAGGCAGACCGAAGGAGTCATAACCCATGGGATGCAGCACGTTGTAGCCCTGCATACGCTTCATACGGGACATGATGTCGGTAGCGGTGTAGCCCTCGGGATGGCCGGCGTGCAGGCCGACACCGGAGGGATAGGGGAACATATCCAGCACGTAATACTTGGGCTTGGAGAAGTCCCACACGTCGGTACGGAAGGTCTGGTTATCCTCCCAGTATTTTTGCCATTTGGCTTCTACATTCGCGTGTTCGTAATTCATACCGTTCAGTCTTCTTTCACAATAAGATTGGTCAGGTCGAGCTTGGTGCCGTCGCCCCACAGGCGCTCCAGAGCGTACAGCTCACGGGCTTCCTGCTGGAAGATGTTCACCACGACGCCGGTGTAGTCCACCAGCACCCAGTTGGAGTTGACGCCCTCGTGATGGTGGGGCATGATCTCCAGATTTTCCTTCACCTTGAACTCGATCTCGTCGCCCAGGGCGCGGATGTGGGTGTTGGACGTACCGGTCATAATGACAAAGTAGTCGGTGAGGGTGGTCTTGTCGTCCACCTGCAGCACCACGATGTCACGGGCCTTTTTGCTGTCGGCGATCTTTACGATCTCCTCCATCAGCAGCTTGCTGTCATTCATGATTTCTCCTCCGTTTCCACGGGTAATTTACGTAATTTCAGGGCATCCAGGGTCTTGTAATAGGGTTCTCTCCCCTGCTCCCGGATAAAGGCCGCCGTCCGCTCCATGGCGGAGGTCACGGCCGCCTCCAGATCGGTGAGGGCCAGCGCCCGCAGTTCCTCCACCCCGGGCCAGGTGCGGGTCTCCTCGCACATATCGGCCACGTACAAGATGCTCTGCAGGACGGTCATGCCGGTGTCGCCGGTGGTGTGGGTGCGGATGGCATCCACGATGTCGTCGGGCATTTTGAACTCCCGGCGGGCGGTTTCCGCCCCGGTGTCGGCATGGATCAGCTGGGCAAAATCACCCTCGCCATAATCATTTATTATATGCCACTTTTCGCACAAGGTCAACTGTTCTTTTTCGGACAATGCCTTGGTACAGTCGTGAAGAATGGCCGCGGCCCGGACGGTATAATCGTCCACGCCGTGTCTGCGGGCCATTTCCGCCGCCATGCGCTCGCAGCCCGCAATGTGGGTCATGCGCTTGGGGCTCACCCGCCGCTCCACCTCCGCCCGCAGGGCTTCCAGCGAGGGCAGGTACAGCCTGTGCTGCCGGATATAGGCCAGCACGTCGGGGTGCAAAAGGCTTTCGTCCAGGCTTTCCCGTACCTGGGTGGAGCTCATGGGCATGGCCGGGCAGTCGATGATGTCGCACACCAGACCCAGGTTTTCCCGCAGAGCGGCGGCCTTGTCCGCGATGCTCTGCCGGTCCTGCTCGTCCCGGGCCACCACCGCCAGACGGCACAGCTTTGCCATTTCCTCCGGCTGCCGCCAGCGGTCAAAGGTCAGCACCATATCGGTGCCCACCACCAGCCACAGGTCGGCCTTGGGATACCGCTGCCGCAGCTCCCGCAGGGTGTCCACCGTATAGCTGGCGCCCTCCCGCTCCAGTTCCAGCGGACAGGCCTCCGCACGGGGGATGTGGCCCGCGGCGATGCGGCACATCTCCAGCCGCTGGGCAGGCGTGGCCGACCCTTCCGGAAGGGTCTTGTGGGGTGGGATGCCGGCAGGCATCAGCAGCAGCCGATCCAGCCGCAGGCCCTCCGCCACCGCCGCGGCGGCGTGCATATGGCCCAGATGGATGGGGTTGAAGGTGCCGCCGTACATGGCGAGACGCATTTATTTCTCCTTGGGCAGAACGATGCCGGGCTTTTCGGGATTGGCCTTGTACAGCACCAGCTTGGAGCCGATGCACTGGACGGGCTCGGCCTCCAGAGCCTCGCACAGGATCTCGCTGGCCTCACGGGCGGTGAGGAAGGCGGTCTCCAGCACCTTGATCTTGATGAGTTCCTTGGCCTTCAGTTCCATAGCGGCCTGCTGGGCCACGCTGTCGGTGACGCCGTCCTTGCCGATCTGCTGGGTAGCGGGGATGGTGTTTGCCAGACCGCGCAGATAGGCGCGCTGTTTGCTTGTCAACATAGTAATTCCTCTATTCTTTTTATAATTTTCTCTGTAAAGCTGTGGATTTTACAGCCCGCGGTTTTCCAGTTCTTCCCGGGTGAGCTTCAGGGCGTTTGCCCGGTGAGAGATGGCGTTCTTGCGCGCCTGGGGCATGGAGGAGAAACTCTCCCCCTCTTCGGGCACCCAGAACACCGGGTCATAGCCGAAGCCGCCGTTTCCGTGACAGGCACGCAGGATCTCGCCCCGGCAGATGCCCCGCACCACGAACTCGGTGCCGTCGGGATAGACGCAGGCGATGGCGGAAACGAACTGTGCGCCCCGCTGCCCGTCGGGAACCTTGTCCATCTTGTTCAAAAGATACACCACACGGTCGGCGTCGCTGCCTTCACAGTAGCGGGCCGAGCGGATACCCGGCTGGCCGTCCAGCGCGTCCACCTCCAGACCGCTGTCGTCGGCCAGAGCGGGCAGGCCGGAGGCCGCGCAGGCGGCACGGGCCTTGATGAGGGCGTTTTCTTCAAAGGTGCTGCCGTTTTCCTCGGGATCGGTGGCGATGCCCGCCTCCTTCATGGAGAGAAAGCGGCGGCGGTCGTTTTCCAGAATGTCCCGGATCTCCTGCAGCTTGTGGCCGTTGTTGGTGGCGATCACATAGGTGTCCATGGTCCACCTCTTATCGGAACAGATGGCCCACCACGGCCTTCTGGGCCGCGATCAGCTGCTTGATGCCGCCCTCGGCCAGGGTGTACATCTCGTCCAGCTCCTTCTTGCTGAAGGGGCGCTCCTCGCCGGTGCCCTGCAGCTCGATGATGTTGCCTTCATCATCCATGATGAAGTTGAAGTCCACCTCGCCGCCGCTGTCCTCCACATAGTCCAGGTCGCAGACGGGCATCTCGTTGACGATGCCCACGCTGACGGCCGCCACGTAGGAATACAGGGGCATACAGGTGATGGCGCCCTGCTTTTTCAGCTTGTCCAGGGCGATGACCAGGGCGCAGAAAGCGCCGGTGATGGAGGCGCAGCGGGTGCCGCCGTCGGCCTGGATCACGTCGCAGTCGATGGTGATGGAACGCTCGCCCAGAGCCTCCAGATCCACCACGGACCGCAGGGCGCGGCCGATGAGGCGCTGGATCTCGGCGGAGCGGCCGTTGAGCTTCAGCTTGCTGATGTCACGGGGAGACCGGCTGGCGGTGGCCCGGGGCAGCATATTGTACTCGGCGGTGACCCAGCCCTTGCCCTGACCCTTCAGGAAGGGAGGCACGGACTCTTCCACCGTGGCGTTGCAGATGACCTTGGTGTTGCCGCAGGAGATCAGCACGCTGCCCTCGGGATAGATGATATAGTCGGGAACGATGGAGACCGGACGGATCTCAAAAGGCTTTCTGCCGTCGTGACGTGCCATATTATTCGCCCTCCTTGTTGTCAAAGAACGCGCGGGTGAAGTCCAGCGCGTCGAACTCCAGAAGATCGTCCACCTGCTCGCCCACGCCGATGAACTTGACGGGCACCTGCATGGAGGAGCTCACGTGGATGGCGATGCCGCCCTTGGCGGTGCCGTCCAGTTTGGTGATCACCAGACCGGTGAGGCCGGTGACGCTGTTGAAGCCTTCCGCCTGGGAGATGGCGTTCTGGCCGGTGGTGGCGTCCAGCACCAGCAGGGTCTCCACGCTGGCGTCGGGCAGCTCCCGGTTGATGACCCGGCGCATCTTCTCCAGCTCGTTCATCAGGTTCTGCTTGTTGTGCAGACGGCCGGCGGTGTCGCAGATGACCACGTCGCAGCCACGGGCCTTGGCGGCGGAAATGGCGTCAAAGATGACGGCGCTGGGGTCGGCGCCCTCGGCGTGGCGGACGATGTCGGCGTTGGCCCGGCCTGCCCACACGGTGAGCTGGTCGGCGGCGGCGGCACGGAAGGTATCGGCGGCGGCGAACAGCACCTTTTTGCCCTGGGCGGTCAGCTTGGCGCCGATCTTGCCGATGGAGGTGGTCTTGCCCACGCCGTTGACGCCCACCATCAGGATGACCGAAGGCTTGGTATGCAGCTGCAGGCCGTTGTTGGGGGCCATCTTTTCCGCCAGGATCTTTGCCAGACAGTCGATGACGGCCTCCTTGGTCTGCAGATTCTGCAGCTTGGACTGGCGGCGCAGCTCTTCGATGGCCTCGGAGGCGGTGTAGGCGCCGATGTCGGCCAGGATGAGGGCGTCCTCCAGATCGGACAGCAGCTCCTCGTCCACTGTACGGAAGGTGGCGAACACCGCGTTCAGGTTGGCGGCGGTGCTTTCCTTGGTCTTTTTCAGACCGGCCTTGATTTTGTCAAAAAAGGACATGGTTGGGTACCTCCTTATTGGATCTTCTCTTTGATATGCTCTTCCACCTCGTTGATGTGCAGGGCCAGCAGCTTGGTGACGCCCTGCTCCTGCATGGTGACACCGTAGAGGATATCGCTGCCCTCCATGGTGCCCCGGCGGTGGGTGATGATGATAAACTGGGTCTGCTTGCACAGGGTGCGCATATAGGACGCGTAACGGCTGACGTTCACGTCGTCCAGAGCGGCGTCGATCTCGTCCAGCACGCAGAAGGGCGTGGGGCGCACCTTGATGATGGCGAAGTACAGAGCGATGGCCACGAAGGCCTTTTCACCGCCCGACAGCAGCGAGATGGCGCGCATGGACTTGCCGGGCAGCTCCACCTTGATCTCGATGCCGCAGTTCAGCAGATCGCTCTCGTCCTCCAGACGGAGGTAGGCGCTGCCGCCGCCGAAGATCTCCACGAAGGTTTGCTGGAAGGTCTCATTGATCTTGCGGAACTCGGTGCCGAAGATCTCCTTCATGTTCTTGGTGAGGTCGCCGATGACCTTGAGCAGATCGGCCTTGGCCTGTTCCAGATCGTTGCGCTGGGTGCTCATGAACTCGTACCGCTCGCTGACCTTGGCGTACTCCTCGATGGAGTTGACGTTGACGGGGCCCAGCTTCTTGATGGCGGCCCGCAGTTCGGCGATGCGGCGGTTGGCCTTGGGCAGGCTTTCCAGCTCCTGCTTCAGCTCCTGGGCGGTGACACGGGTCAGCTCATAGCTTTCCCACAGCTTCTGGAGGATATTGTCCTCCTCCATCTCGGCCTGGGTCTTTTTATTTTCCAGACGGCCCCGCTCACGCTCCAGATTGATGAGCTCATCGCTCATGGAGCGGTAGTCCCGGTCGCACTTCTGCCGCGCGCCCTCCAGCCGCAGCTTTTCGTCGGTGACGGCCTGCAGCCGTGCCTTTTTGGCGGCGGCCTCGGCGGCGTACTGGCCGGCGATCTGGGCCTGGTCGGCGATGGTCTTGCGCAGTTCTTCGTTGCGTGCCTGCAGGGCGGCGATGATGCTCTCCTTGGAGTGCAGTTCGCCCTTGCTTGATGCGATGAGGGCCTCCAGCTCGGAAATGCCCGTCACCGTGCTTTCGCTTTCGGTGCGGCATTCCGCCAGCGCCACGCGCAGGTCGGTGACCTGCTGGGTCAGCAGGCCGGTGCGGCTTTCCTCCGCCGCTCTGCCGCCCGAAAGGGTGTCGGCCTCCTGCCGCAGGGCTGCGGCCTTGGCCTCTTCCTCCTGGGCCAGCGCCAGCAGCTGGGCCTTTTGCTTGTTGATGCCGGCGATACGGGCGCCCTGGCTGTCCCGCTCTTCCTCCAGCTCGCCCACACGGCTCCGCAGGGTGTCCAGCAGAGCGGCGTGCTGGGTCTGGTAAGCGGTGGACTCCAGCAGAGCGTCCTGGGCACGGCGCAGCTCTTCCTGGGCCACCTGTGCCTCATAGGTGACGCTGTCCAGTTCCTGAGTGGCGGTCTTGAGGGCCTGCTGGGTCTCCTCCACCGTCTGGGTAAGGGTCTTCAGCTCGGCTTCCAGCCGCTCGATCTCGTTCTTCCGGGACAGCATGCCGGTGTTTTTGTTGAGGCTGCCGCCCGTCATGGCACCCGAGGGATTGATCAGCTGACCGTCCAGGGTGACGATGCGGAAGCCGTAACCGTTCTGTTTCGCCATGCGGATGGCGTTGTCGATGTGATCCACCACGGCGGTGCCGGCCAGCAGGCTGCGCATCACCCGGTCGTAGCGGCTGTCATATTCCACCAGACCGTCGGCCCAGCCCAAAAAGCCGCTCTGCTCGCCCTTGAGCTTCCAGTCACTCCGGCGGTCCTTCACCGCCGTCATGGGCAGGAAGGTGGCACGGCCCAGGTCGTGGGACTTCAGGTAGCCGATGGCGGTCTTGGCGCTCTGCTCGTCGTCGGTGACGATGTTCTGCATGGCGGCGCCAAGGGCGATCTCGATGGCCACCGAATACTTGTCCCGGGTGCGGATGAGGGTGGACACCGGGCCGTGGATGCCCAGCAGCTCCCGGCGGGCGGAAGCCTGCATCACCCGGCGCACCGACTGGCCGAAGCCCTCGTATTCCCGTTCCATGGCCCGCAGCATATCCAGCCGCTGGCCCTTGATCTCGCTTTGACGGGATGCCTGCTCCAGCTTCTGCCGGAGCTCCTCCACCTTTTTCTTGCGTGCTTCACCGCGAAGGGCAAAGCCGCGAAGCATATTTTCCGCAGAGGACTTTTTGTCCTCGTTCTCCTCGATGTCACGGCGCAGCTGGCGGGCCTTGGCCTTTTCCTCGTCCAGGCGGTTTTCCAGCTCGGCCAGATCGCTCTCCACCGTCTTGCCCCGGGCCACGATCTCCTGGGCGCCGCTGTCCAGCGCGGCAACCTGTGCCCGCTGCTGGTTGGCGCTGTCCTGATGCAGCTGGGCCTGGGCCTCCAGTGCCGCCAGCTTGTCCCCCAGATCACGGGCGCTTTCGGCGGCCTGCCGCACCTGCTCCAGCAGGTCTTCCATCTGCTGCTCCAGCGCGGCGGTGCTGGCCTTCAGTTCCTCCAGACGGCGCTCCTTGGCCT
Source organism: Clostridia bacterium (assembly GCA_017559995.1). Classification (GTDB taxonomy): domain Bacteria; phylum Bacillota; class Clostridia; order Oscillospirales; family Butyricicoccaceae; genus UBA4644. Next base: position 7,074 of record JAFYPP010000057.1, read on the forward strand.
TTTTCTGCTCTTCCAGATTTTCGCCCTGGTCCTGCTGCTGGGTCATCTCCTGCTTTTTCTGCAGGATGTTGTCCTCGTTGTTGCGGATGTGGGTCTCTCCCACCGCCATCTGGGCGCGGATGTCGGCCTCACGGTTCTCTGCCTCACGCAGCTCCTCACGCACCTGTTCGCTGAGGACGTCCTGCCGGTGCAGTTCCTCGGTGAGGGCGTTGGACTGCTCCTGCAGCTCCTCGGCCTCCCGCTTGCGGGCGGACAGCATACGCTCGGCGTTGAGATAGTCCACCTGTGCCTTGTGCAGGCTGTCCTTCAGCTTTTCCAGACTGTCCAGCCAGACGTTGACCTCCAGCACGCGCAGCTCGTCACGGTAGATCAGGAAGGACTGGGCCTTTTCGGCCTGCTCCTTCAGAGGGCCCACCTGAGTCTCCAGCTCGGTGATGATATCCCGGATGCGCACCAGATTTTCCTCGCAGGCGTCCAGCTTGCGCTCGCTCTCTTCCTTGCGGTAGCGGAACTTGGTGATGCCGGCGGCCTCTTCAAAGATCTCACGGCGGTCGGCGCTCTTGACCGACAGGATCTCGTCAATGCGGCCCTGACCGATGACCGAATAGCCGTCACGGCCCAGGCCGGTGTCCATGAACAGTTCGTGGATGTCCTTGAGGCGCACCGCCTGCCGGTTGATGTAAAACTCGCTCTGGCCGCTGCGGTAGTACCGGCGGGTGACCATCACCTCGCCGAACTCCACCGGCAGGCCGCCGTCGGCGTTGTCCATCACCAAAGTGACCTGACAGAAACCCAGCGGATTTCGCCGTGCGGTACCGCCGAAGATGACGTCCTCCATCTTGCCGCCGCGGAGGGTCTTGGTGCTCTGCTCGCCCAGCACCCAGCGGATGGCGTCCACGATGTTGGATTTACCGCTGCCGTTGGGGCCGACGATGGCGGTGACGCCTCGGCCGAACTGCATGACGGTTTTGTCGGGAAAGGACTTGAAGCCCTGAATTTCAATGGATTTTAAGTACAAAAAAGCACCTTCTTCTGCCAAAAGGGCATAATACTGCATTCTGTTTTATTTTAACAAAAAACCCTTGAAAATACAAGGTTTTCCAAAAGAAATTGACGGTTGTTTCTGCCCCCTTCGCCGGCGGCAGGCGCCCACAAAGGCGGCGGCCGTCCGGCAGAGGTCATCCGCCTGTTTTTGAAGCTGCTTGTGCAAATGCAGATGCTTTTGTAGTTGCATCTGCATTTGCTTTTGTTTGTGTGATTGTTTGTGTTTTTGTGTTTGTATATGTATATGGCATTTTCCGTATACCGAAAAACTACGTTCGTATACCGACGTATACGGGCGTATACGGGCGTATACCGATGCATGCGGACGTATGCGTTTGCATTGCTTCGCACTTTGTGGTATGCTGAAGCAAAGGAGTGAGGAACATGAATGACACCCTGAACACCATCATGAACCGCAAAAGCGTGCGCAAGTTTTCCGACAGGCCGGTTTCGGAAGAAGCTATCAAGACCATCCTCAAAGCCGGCATGAGCGGTCCCAGCTGCGTCAACTCCCGGTGCTGGAGTTTCATCGTGGTACGGGATAAGGAAACCATCCTGCGGATGGCCGACGCCAACGTGAAATACGCCGACCCGCTGCGCCGGGCCGACTTTGGTATTCTGGTGTGCGGCGACCTGTCCCGCACCGAATTCTTTGCCTCCGCCCGGGAGTTTTGGGCCATTGACGGCGCCATCGCCGCCCAGAATATGATCCTGGCCGCCGAAAGTCTGGGCATCGGCTCCTGCTGGCTGGGCACCTGGCCGGTGAAGGAGCGGGTGGAAAACCAGGCCAAACTCTTCGATCTGCCCGGGCATATCGTGCCCCATTCGGTCATCGCCTTCGGCTACCCTGCCGAGGATGTTCCCGCGGGTCCCCGCCCCGACCGTCCGGAATGGGACGAGGACCGCGTCCACTGGGAAGCATGGTAAATCAATACCTGTAAAGCAGTTTCACTTTCCTGCGCTCATCGCGCCGTAAATCGTTCTTTTTACAAGCTTATTCGCTTTTCATATCCCCAAACAACAACCAGAGGTGTTTCTATGTTTCTTGTCATGCAGCAGGTGCTGCTGCTTGTCCTGTTCGGCGTGGCAGGCTATCTGCTGTGCAGGACCGGCAAGGTAAAAAGCGAGCACACCAAGATCCTGTCCTCCCTGCACGTTTATGTCTTTCTCCCCTGCACGGTCATCAACACCTATGCCGCCAACTTCACCGTGGCCTACATCCGGGAAAAATATCCTCTGCTCATCGCCTCGGTGATCATCATCGTCCTCACCATCGGCTTTGGCACGGTTTTCTCAAAGTTCCTGACCAAGCACCCCTATCAGCGCGCGGTTTACAGCTACAGCCTGAGCTTTTCCAACTACGGCTTCTTTGGCTATCCGCTGGTGGAAAGCCTGTTTGGCTCGCTGGCGCTGCAAAACGCCATGATCTTTGCCCTGCCCATATCTCTGTGCACCAACACCTTCGGCTACTCCTCCCTCACAAAGACAAAGTTCTCCCTCAAGCACGTCTTTACCCCGGTGATCTGGGCCACCGTTATCGGCGCCGTAGTGGGTCTTACCGGCTTCGCTCTGCCCGGTGTTGTGGCGTCCTTTGTCAACAAATCCGCCGCCTGCATGGCGCCGGTGGGCATGCTGCTGGCCGGCATGGTGGTGAGCGAGTTTGATTTTCTCTCCCTGCTCAAGGGCAAAAACAACTATCTGATCGCCGCGCTGCGCCTGCTGGTCATCCCCTGCGTCATCGGCTTCAGCCTCAAGCTGCTGGGCCTTAACAGTCTGGTGCTCACGGCGGTGATGATGCACGCCATGCCCTGCGGCATGAACACCATCGTCTTTCCCCGTCTGGTGGGCGAGGATTGCCGCGCCGGTGCCTCCATGACGCTGATCACCAGCCTGCTGGCCGTCCTCACCATCCCCTTCTGCGTGATGCTGTTCAGCTGACCGCGAACCGCTCCGTTGAAAACGCAAAAAACCGACCTGTGCGCTGTCACAGGTCGGTTTTGTTTTCCGCTTCGGTAATATGGGATCGGATATCTTTTTCAAACGTTAAGCAATACTGATAGGATCGCTCCATAAAATCGCGAATGGTCAGTTCCCGATAATACTTGTCCAGCGTTTCCAGGATCGGTTTTCCGTCAATGATCATATTCTGAAAATAGCTGTACACGCAGCCGCCGTTTTCTCTTGGATAATAGGGATTGATGGAGCTTAACCGCTCGTCGCTCATGATGGACTCCACCACCATCTCGCTCAGGATCCACTTCATCGAGGGGTTCTCATATTCGCCGTAATCATCGCCGAAATGCCGATTCCACACGAAAAACCAAAGGTAGTGGATCATTTCATGCAGGGACATGCCGATGGCTCCGCGCTCACTGTTTTTATAAAAGACGTCAAAGCAGCGCTCTTTTAAAAATCTCGGGCACACCGGATTCATGGTGAGATTGCCGGTCACATCGTTGAAGATCTTTCGGGTATCCAGCGCGAACGCCTCCGACAGAGCATCCTCGATTTGCTCCTTGTGTTTCGTGAAATGGCGATTGTACGCATCCACCTTTTCGTCCATTTCCTGTTTGATCTCCCGATGATAGACATGGTACAAGGTTTCTGCGATGTAGTCCTTTCTTGCCGCAAAGGAAAGCTTCGCCAGCGTTTGGCTGTCCACCTGCGGATAGAAATACAGCAAGGAGTCCGACCAATAGGGCGTCTGCTCTTCGGTTTGAAATAACATAATGCTGTCGATGGAGTGTTCAAACCCCGGGTTTTTATAGAAGATGTTCATCGCCTGTCACCTCGCCAAACACAAGTTTATCGATCCGCTTCCATTCTATCATACCGTTGCCCGCTGTACAAGAACAGTCCCGACAGGATGCTCCTGCCGGGACTGTAATGTTTAGTGATGTTTCTGTTTACTGGCCCATGAGCTCCAGGGCGGCCTTTGCGGCAGCCTGCTCGGCCAGCTTTTTGCTGTGGCCGGTGCCCTCAGCCAGCACGTTGCTGTTGATGAGCACCTCCATGACGAAGCGCTTGTCGTGGTCGGGGCCGGACTCGCTCTTCAGGCGGTAGGACAGCACTTCCTCGTGGTTTTTCTGGACGATCTCCTGCAGAGTGGTCTTGTAGTCCATGACCCGGTGGTTCTTCACTACTTCCTCGGCCTTCTGCTTGATGAAGTCCAGGATGAAGCCCTGGGCAGCCTCCATGCCGCCGTCCAGATAGATGGCGGCCAGCACGGCCTCCACCGCGTCGGCCAGCACCGAAGGACGCTTATTGCCGCCGCCGACCCGTTCGCCGCGGCCCAACAGCAGGCGCTCGCCCAGTTCGATCTTCATGGCAAACTCGTAAAGACTGCCCTCACAAACGATGGCAGCCCGCAGTTTGGTCAGTTCACCCTCCGGCAGCGACCGGTACTCGGAATAGATGTAACGGGCGCAGATGAGGCCCAGCACACTGTCTCCCAAAAACTCCAGGCGCTCGTTGTTGCGCACGCCCTTGTCCCGGTTCTCATTGGCGTAAGAACTGTGGGTCAGGGCATTCTGTAGCAGGGCAGGATTTTTGAAGGTATACTCGTAATGGCGAAAATCGGACATAGCGTCTCCTTGAAATGAAAGGAAGCCCTGCCGTTCGCAGGGCTGTCCCATGTTGTTTTTTAGATATGGTCGGAAATGTAACCCACCACGTCGCCCACGGTCTTGATGGACTCCATAGCGGACTCTTCCACTTCCTCCAGGCCGAACTCGTCCTCAACGGACATCATCAGGTCCATCAGGTCGATGGAGTCGGCGTTCAGATCCTCCACGAAGCTGGTGTCCATGGTGATATCCTCGGTGGAAATACCGAAATGCTCAGCGATCAGCTTGCTCAATTTCTCAAAAACCATTTTTAAACCTCCGAAGTTGGCTTTTTGTTTTCCATCGTGCCGATTATATCAAAGGTATTTGTGGTTGTAAAGCGATTTTTGTGAATTTTTTAAGCTTTCTCGCCGGGGACGGTCATGTACTCCATGTTGCTTTCCACCTGGCCGATAAAGCCGCTGTGGGCAAACAGCATGGCCTGTTCCATGGCGGAACAGAAGGCACGGGCGTCGGAAGAGCCGTGGGCCTTGATCACCGGCTTGGCGATGCCCAGCATGGGCGCGCCGCCGATGTTTTTGTAGTCCATCTTGTTCTTCAGCTTGGACAGGCCGGGCTTGAGCACCAGAGCCGCCAGCTTGGAGGGCAGGTTGGCGTACAGGATCTCTTTCAGTTCCTTCATGATGAAGCCGGCGGTGCCCTCCACGGTCTTCATCAGCACGTTGCCGGTAAAGCCGTCGCACACCAGCACGTCGGCCTCGCCGGCCAGCACGTTGCGGCCCTCCATGTTGCCCACAAAGTTGATGCGGCCCTCGTTGTGAGCGTGCATCAGCAGTTCATAGGTCTCATGGCGCAGGGGGTCGCCCTTGCCCTCTTCGGTGCCGTTGTTGATGAGGGCCACACGGGGCTGCTCGATGCCGCATTGGGTCTTCATATACAGGCTGCCCATAAAGGCGAACTGCAGCAGGAACTCGGGGGTGCATTCGGCGTTGGCGCCGCTGTCCATCAGCAGAGCGAAGCCGCCGGTCTTTTGGGGCAGGGGCGCGCCCAGAGCGGCCCGGCGGATGCCCTTGATGCGCTTGTTCAGCAGGGTGGCACCGGTGAGCAGCGCGCCGGTGGAGCCGGCGGAGATGACCACGTCACCCTCGCCGGTGTTGAGCATATTGAGGCTCACCGTCATGCTGGAGTCCTTCTTCTGGCGGAAGGCGGTGGAGTACTTGTCCTCCATGGTGATGACCTCGCTGGCGTGGCGCACGGTGATCCTGTCGGCGCATCTTCCGGCCAGGATGGGATCGATTTCCTCCTGCCTGCCCACCAGAATGATGTTGCAGCCGTACTTCTCGGCGGCCAGAACGGCGCCTTCCACGGCGGCTTTGGGGGCGTGGTCACCGCCCATAGCGTCTAAAATGATCTTCACCGGACGTCCTCCTCCATCTGGGGTTTCAGGCTCTCCAGAATATCCAGCGCCCGGAGAGAGGTGGCGGTGTACCGCTCCTGCTTGTTGCGGATACGGGTATCCAGGCCCTTGATGATGCCGAAGTTGATGTTCATGGGGTCAAACCGCAGCTCGGGATCCTGGCTGATGTGCAGGCTCAGCGCGCCCAGCGCGGTCTCCTGGGGGAAGGTCACCGGCTCCTTGCCGTACAGCTGGCGGGCCATGTTGATGCCGCAGCACAGGCCGGAGGCGGTACTCTCGATGTAGCCTTCCACGCCGGTGATCTGACCGGCGAAGAACAACTCTTCCCTGCCGATGACCCGGTAATGGCGGTCCAGACGGCCGGGAGAGCGGATATAGCTGTTGCGGTGCATGGTGCCGTAGCGGTAATACTCCGCCTTGGCCAGAGCGGGGATCATGCCGAACACACGCTTCTGCTCGGGGTGCATCAGGTGGGTCTGGAAGCCCACGATGTTGAAGGCGGTCTTTTCGGCGTTGTCGGCACGCAGCTGCACCACGGCGTAGGGACGTTCGCCGGTGCGGGGGTCGGTGAGGCCCACAGGCTTCATGGGGCCGTAGCGCAGGGTGTCCTCGCCGCGGCGGGCCATGACCTCCACCGGCATACAGCCTTCAAAGACGGCCTTGTCCTCGAAGCCGTGGACGGGAGCCTCCTTGGCGTTCTTCAGTTCCTCCACGAAGGCCAGATACTGCTCCTTGTTCATGGGGCAGTTGATGTAGTCGGCGGTGCCCTTGTCGTAGCGGGAGGCGAAATAGGCGCTCTCCATATCGATGCTGGCAAAGCTGACGATGGGGGCGGCGGCGTCATAGAAGTGCATGGGCTCGCCGCCGAACAGCTTGTCGATGTTCTCGGCCAGCACGCCGTCGGTCAGGGGGCCGGTGGCCATGATGCAGGGACCGGCGGGAATGTCATCCACACGGCCCTCTTTCACGGTGATGAGGGGATGGTTTTTGATTTTTTCGGTGACGTAGGCCGAGAAGGCTTCCCGGTCAACGGCCAGAGCGCCGCCGGCGGGGACGGCGGTAGCGTCGGCGGCCTCCATGATGAGGGAGCCGGCACGGCGCAGTTCTTCCTTCAGCAGGCCGGGAGCGGTGGCAAGGCCGGCGCCCCGGAGAGAGTTGGAGCAAACCAGTTCGGCGAAGCCCTCGCTGTGATGGGCAGGGGTCATCTCTACCGGCTTCATCTCCCAGAGGGTGACGCTGATGCCGCGCTTGGCCAGCTGCCATGCGGCTTCGGAGCCGGCCAGACCGGCACCGACGACGGTTACGTTATGATTCATTCGGCGGCCTCCGTTTTCTTTTTACGGGTGGTTTTCTTGGGGGTCTCGTCGGATTTCTTGGCGGTTTTCTTGGTGCCGGCCGCCTTTTTGGTGGTCTTCTTGGGCTCCTCGGCGGCGGTTTCGGCCTTTTTGCGGCCACGGGTGGTCTTTTTCACCTCGGTGGTTTCGGTGGTGTCGGCGGCTTTTTTGCGGCCACGGGTGGTCTTTTTCACCTCGGTGGTTTCGGTGGTGTCGGCGGCTTTTTTGCGGCCGCGGGTGGTCTTTTTCACCTCGGTGGTCTCGGCAGCCTCGGCGGCCTTCTTGCGGCCGCGGGTGGTCTTTTTGGGTTCCTCGCCCTCCGCCGCGGCCTTGCGGGTACGGGTGGCGATGGCCTCCGACCAGCCGCAGTCGGGCTTATGGCACAGATAGCGCTTGTCTTCCTTGGTATAGTGGCGGTACACCACGCCGCCGCACTGGGGACAGACCTTCTTGGTGGGAGAGTCCCAAGTCATAAAGTCGCACTCGGGGTTGCGCTCGCAGCCGTAGTAGTAATAGCCGCTCTTGGACTTCTTCTTCAGCAGGCGGCTGCCGCACTTGGGACAGGTGACACCGGTGTCCTGGGTGATGGGCTTGGTGTTCTTGCACTCGGGATAGCCGGGACAGGCCAGGAACTTGCCGAAACGGCCGTTCTTGATGACCATCTTGCGGCCGCACAGGTCACACACCTCGTCGGACTCCTCGTCGGGCACCTTGATGCGCTTCTTGTCCAGGTCGATCTCGGCCTGGGCCAGTTCGGCGGAAAAGTCCTTGTAGAAGCCGTCCAGGATCTGACGGTAGTCCTGCTCACCGGATTCCACCAGGTCCAGACGGTTTTCCATATTGGAGGTGAACTGCACGTCCACGATGTCGTTGAACTTGTCGATCATCAGGTCGGTGACCACCTCGCCCAGGTTGGTGGGACGGAGGGCACGGCCTTCTTTCACCACGTATTCCCGGTCCAGCACCACCGAGATGGTGGGAGCGTAGGTACTGGGACGGCCCACGCCCTTCTCTTCCATGGCCTTGATAAGAGAGGCCTCGGTGTAGCGGGCGGGGGGCTGGGTGAAGTGCTGCTTGGGATCCACCTTGCGGAAGTCGGGGCGGTCGCCCTGCTGCAGCTTGGGCAGAGGCAGGTCATCGCCGTCGTCCTTCACATCGTCGGTGCTCTCCTCGTACAGGGCCAGGAAGCCGGGGAAGGCCACGCTCTGGCCGGTGGCGCGGAAGATCCAGCCGCCGCAGCCGATGTCGGCGGACATGGTATCCAGCACGGCGTCGGCCATCTGGCAGGCGATAAACCGGGACCAGATCAGCTTATACAGCTTGTACTGGTCGGCGGTGAGGCTCTTTTTCAGCTGCTCGGGCTCCAGAGCGGGGTTGGCGGGACGGATGGCTTCGTGGGCGTCCTGGGCATTCTTCTTGGTGTGGAAAGAGCGTGCCTTGGCAGGCTGGAAATCGGTGCCGAAACGGCCCGAGATAAAGCTGCGTGCGGCGGCCAGCGCCTCGTCGGCGATGCGCAGCGAGTCGGTACGCATATAGGTGATCAGACCGGTGAGGCCCAGGCCTTCCAGCTCCACGCCTTCGTACAGTTCCTGGGCCACCGCCATGGTGCGCCGGGCGGTCATACCCAGTTTGCGGGAGGCCTCCTGCTGCAGGGTGGAGGTGGTGAAGGGGGGCGCCGGCTGGCGCTTTTTCTTGGCGTTCTTGACGGCCTTCACCTCATAGGGTTTGCCGTCGATGTCGGCCAGAACGGTCCGGACGCTGGCCTCGTCGGGCAGCTCCTGCTTGCCCTGTTCGCTGCCGAAGAAATGGGCCACGAAGTCCTTTTCGGCCTGATTGAGGGTCACATCGATGCTCCAGTACTCCTGAGGCACGAAGGCGCGGATCTCCCGCTCACGGTCCACCACCATACGGGTGACCACGCTCTGCACACGGCCGGCGGACAGGCCGGTGCGCACCTTGCGCCACAGGAAGGGGCTCAGCTTATAGCCCACGATGCGGTCCAGGATGCGGCGGGCCTGCTGGGCGTCCACCAGGTTCATATCGATGTCCCGGGGATGCTTGACGGCCTCGGTAACGGCAGTCTTGGTGATCTCGTTGAAGGTGACACGCTGGGTCTTTTCCCCGTCCAGCTCCAGCAGCTGCTGCAGATGCCAGGAAATGGCTTCGCCCTCGCGGTCAGGGTCGGTTGCCAGATAGACGAACTCGGCGGCGTCGGCGGCGTCCTTCAGTTCGTTGATGATCTTGTCCTTGCCCTCGATGGGCAGGTAGGTAGTATGGAAGTTGTTCTCCACATCCACGCCCAGCTCCTTTTTGGGCAGGTCGCGCAGATGGCCCATGGAAGCCTTCACCTGATAGCCCGAGCCCAGATACTTGGTAATGGTCTTGGCCTTGGCGGGAGACTCCACGATCAGCAGTTTTGCCATGTTGTTCCTCCGTTTACGATAAAACCGAAGCGGGTTCGGTCAGATTTCACACTTTTTCATAGACCTGTCCGGGCAGCTGGCGCACCTTTCCCTGCAGTTCCAGCAGGGTGAGTCTGCCCAACAGGGCGGTGGTGTCCATGCCGCAGCGGCGGCCCAGCTCCTCCAGGGAGCAAATGTCGGTCAGCGCCGCCAGAACCGGGTCGGCAGGCGCCTCCGCAGGGGTTTCCCGGGGCTCTTCCGGGGTTTCGTACACCGTTTTCAGTGTAGGGGCCTTCTGCTTTACAGCAGCAGGTTTTTCAGGGATTTCTTCTGCTTCATCGGCAGTTTTGAACCGGTACAGGCCCACGTACTCTTCCAGCACGTCCCGGGCGTCACGCACCAGCTTGGCACCCCGGGCGATCAGCTCGTTGCACCCTTCACTGGCAGGCGCGTTCACCGCGCCGGGCACGGCAAACACGTCACGGCCCTGATCCAGCGCCAGTCCGGCGGTGATCAGCGAGCCGGATTTGGCAGGGGCTTCGCCCACCACCACGCCCAGACACAGGCCGCTGATGATGCGGTTGCGGCGGGGAAAGGCACCGGCGTTGGTCTTTTTCCCCGGCGGATACTCGCTGACGGCGGCACCGCTGTGGAGGATCGCCCGCAGCAGGCCGGCGTTGGACGCGGGATAGCATTGATCGATGGCCGTACCGAACACCGCCACCGTGGGCGTGTCGCCCTTGACGGCGCCGTTGTGGGCGGCCGAGTCGATGCCGGCGGCCATGCCCGACACCACGATGACACCGCTGCAGCTCAGCTGAAAGGCCAGCCGCTCGGTGACGATGGTGCCGTAAGGGGTCGCTTTGCGCTGACCCACCACCGCCACGGCGGGCAGGCGGTTGAAGTCGGGCAGCCTGCCCCGGACATACAGGATCAGGGGCGGGTCATAAATATTGCGCAGGCGCTGGGGATATGCCTCGTCATAGACGGGCAGCAGCGCGATATTCTGCAGTTTGCACCGGGCGAGGATCAGATTAGGCTTGGCCAGCGAGCGGTTGTCCAGCCGCTTGCGCTCACTGTCCTCCAGCTTTACAGTGTTTGCGATACGGGCGCTCGACGCCTCCCACACCGCTTTTGCCGAGCCGAAGGCCTCCAGCAGCCGCACGCCCTTTTGCGGCGCGATGCAGGCCACCTCGGTCATCCACAGCAGATACAGCAGATCGGTGTCGGGAGTCATCTTCTCATCTCCCACATGAGGATGCCGGCGGCTACGCCGGCGTTGAGGGACTCGGCGCTCATGATGGGAACGATCACCGAGCCGTTGCAGCAGGCCACCGTTTCGGGCGACACGCCGTGGGCCTCGTTGCCGATGATCACGCAGGAACGCTTGAGATCCAGCTCGGTCACCGGACGGCTGTCGGCGGCCAGCGTGGCGGCGTACAGGGGCACGCCCATGCCCTCCAGCTGCTGCCGCAGCTCCTGTGCCGTCATGGCGTACAGCTTGGTGCTGAACAGGCTGCCCATGGCGGAACGCACCACCTTGGGGCTGTATACGTCCACACAGTCGCCCAGCAGGATCACGCCGTCCAGACCGAAGGCGTCGGCGGTGCGCAGAATGGTGCCCATGTTGCCGGGATCACGCAGGCTGTCCAGCGCCAGAAAGCGGCTGCCGGACAGGATCTTTTCGGGTTCGGGCAGAGGCAGGGTGAACACCACGCCCTGGGGCGCGGGCACATCGCTGATCTTTTCCAGCACCGACTGGTTCACCAGGGCGCAGGGGCAGTTCAGCTTGGGCAGGCGGTGGGCCTGGCTGTCCAGGCAATAGACCGCCAGCGGCTCCAGGCCACGGCGCAGGGCCTCCTCCAAAAGGGTAAATCCCTCGCAGACGAACTGACCTTCCTTGCGGCGCTTTTTGGCGGCCGAGGTCAGGGCGCAGATGTGCTTGATCTGCGGATTTTCACGGCTTGTGATGGTCAGCATGGGGATCTTCCTTTCCTCTTCGTTGCAAAACAAGACCTACACGATTGTGTAGGTCTTGCAGATCGTGTTTAGTCCAGGGGCTTCATGGTGGGGAACAGCAGCACGTCACGGATGGAGGTGTTGCCGGTCAGCAGCATGACGAAACGGTCGATGCCGATGCCGCAGCCGCCCGTGGGGGGCATGCCGTATTCCATAGCGGTCAGGTAGTCGTCGTCCATCTCGCTGGCTTCCAGATCGCCCAGGGCACGCAGCTTCATCTGGTTCTCGAAGCGCTCGCGCTGGTCGATGGGATCGTTCAGCTCGGAGAAGGCGTTGGCGTACTCCTTGCCGTTGATGAACAGCTCGAAGCGCTGGGTCATGTGCTTGCGCTGAGGGTCACGCTTGGCCAGGGGAGAGATATCCACGGGATGCTCCAGCACGAAGGTGGGCTGCACCAGCTTGCCTTCGCAGTACTCCTCGAAGAACAGGGCCACGATGTCGCCCCACTTGTGCTTCTTCTCCACCTTGATCTTGTGCTCCTTGGCAACGGCGATGGCGCCTTCCAGATCGGTGATAACGTCAAAGTCCACACCGCAGTGCTCCTTCACCAGTTCCACCATGGTGGCACGGCGGAAGGGCTGGCTGAAGTCGATGACCACGTCGCCGAAGGGCAGCTCCAGAGAGCCGTTGACCTTCTCGCAGACGTACTTCATCATGCCTTCGGTGCGCTCCATCATGCCGTTCACGTCGGTATAGGCCTCGTAGAACTCGATGGTGGTGAACTCGGGGTTGTGGGTGGTATCCATACCTTCGTTGCGGAACAGACGGCCGATCTCGTACACACGGTCGAAGCCGCCGATGATGCAGCGCTTCAGGTACAGCTCGGTGGCGATACGCAGGTACAGATCCATATCCAGGGCGTTGTGATGGGTCACGAAGGGACGGGCGGTAGCGCCGCCCTGAACGGTGTTCAGAACGGGGGTGTCCACTTCCAGATAGCCCAGATTGTCAAAGTAGCTGCGGATGGCGGTAATGGCCTTGGAACGCTTGATAAAGGTCTCGCGGACCTCGGGATTGACGATCAGGTCCACATAGCGCTGACGGTAGCGGGTGTCCACATCCTTCAGGCCGTGATACTTTTCGGGCAGAGGCAGCAGGCTCTTGCTCAGCAGGGTGTACTCCTTCACCTGGACGGAGATCTCACCGCGGCGGGTGCGGAACACGATGCCCTTGACGCCGATGATATCACCGATGTCCAGCTTCTTGAACCACTCGTACTGCTCGGCGCCCACCTCGTCGATCTTCACATAGATCTGGATCTTGCCCTGCTGGTCCTGGATATGGCTGAAGGAAGCCTTACCCATGTCACGCTTGGACATGATACGACCGGCGATGGTGACCTCCTGGTTTTCCATCTGCTCAAAGTTGTTCAGGATCTCCTGGCTGTTGGAAGTGCGGTCGAAGCGCACCTGCTCAAAGGGATCCATGCCGGCTTCCCGCAGGGCGGTCAGCTTGTCACGGCGGATCTGCAGAAGTTCGTTCAGTTCCTCCTGGGTGGCCTCTGCCATCAGTTCTCTGTTTTCTTCCATATCTCTATCCTCTTTTTATCGGGTGATGGTCAGGATCTTCAGCTGGAAGCTCATAGCGGGAGCCTCCACGGTAACGGTCTCACCTTCGTGATGGCCCATGACGGCCTTGCCGAAGGGAGATTCGTCGGACAGACGCATGGGCTTGGCCTTGTGGTTGGCTTCCTGGGAACCCACCAGAGCAAACTCCATTTCGGTATTGTTGTCCAGACGCAGGACGGTGACGGTGTTGCCGATGGAAACACCCTTGTCGCCGTTGGCCATATCATCGATGATGATGGCATTGGGAATGATGGCTTCCAGCTCGGCAATGCGGGAATACAGCTTGCCCTGCTCGTTCTTCGCCTCGTCATATTCGCTGTTTTCGGACAGGTCACCAAAGCCGCGTGCCTCTTTGATCAGCTCGGCCACCTCGTGCTCACGCACGGTCTTCAGGTATTCCAGTTCGGCCTTGAGCTCTTCCAGACGCTCTTTGGTCAGTTTGTGTTGCTTCTGCATGGCAAGTCCCCCTAATGTATTACAATGATTTTTTAAAATTAGCAATAATTTTCCACTATTCCCTTATTATATTGTGCAGGGGCAGGGATGTCAAGTCGGGAAACGTGAATTTCTCGCCCCTGCACCGCGCCGCACCGCAGTAAAGCGGCGGCAAAGGCAGCGGGACAGACCTCCCGGGGCATTCTTCCCAAAGCACCGGCAGGCGGCAGTGGGTCGGGTATCCACACCGGGCCCTCCCCCGGCTCCCCTTCCCCGCTGAGGTCGATGGTCAAAACCGCCCCCGTCCGGGCCTGTCCGCCGGCAAACCGCAGGCACAGCACGGGGAGATCCTCCGGCATGGGGCCCCGGTCCACGATGCCGCACCCACGCCACAGCTGGGCCCGCAGGGCCTCGTTGTCCTCGCCGTAGACCCGTACCGTCCGCACCGACCGTGCCAGGGTCAGCACCTCGCCGCAGGCCGTTCGGGAGAGATTTCGGCCGCACAC
>JAFYPP010000058.1 GCA_017559995.1 Clostridia bacterium
CCTGTCCGGCCGCGCTTACGTGCATCAGGCCATGCGTCTCACCGGCGCATGCGATCCCCGCACGCCGCTGGCCGAGACCCTGCCCGGCAAGCTGCCCCAGCGCAAGCTGTGCCAGACCGCCGCAGCAGGATATTCCTCCTACGGCAACCAGATCGGCCTTGCCACCGGTCATGTAGCCGAGGTCTACCACGAAGGCTACATTGCCAAGCGCATGGAATGCGGCGTGGTGGTGGCTGCCGCTCCCGCCTACAACGTCCGCCGCGAGCGTCCCGCTCCCGGTGACGTCATCGTACTGCTGGGCGGCCGCACTGGTCGTGACGGTATCGGCGGTGCTACCGGCTCCTCCAAGAGCCACAACCTGAAATCCCTGACCACCATGGCCTCCGAGGTCCAGAAGGGCAACGCTCCCGAGGAGCGGAAGATCCAGCGTCTGTTCCGGGACGCCGAGGTCACCCGCCTCATCAAGCGCTGTAACGACTTCGGCGCAGGCGGCGTTTCTGTTGCCATCGGCGAGCTGGCCGATGGTCTGAAAATCAATCTGGACGCTGTCCGCAAGAAGTACGACGGTCTGGACGGCACGGAGCTTGCTATCTCCGAGTCTCAGGAGCGTATGGCCGTGGTCGTGGCCGCGGAAGATGTGGACAAGTTCATTGCCGCTGCAGAGGCCGAAAACCTGGAAGCCTACCGCGTGGCTGTTGTCACCGAGGAAGCCCGCATGGTCATGGAGTGGAACGGTGCCATCATCGCCGACCTCTCCCGCGATTTCCTGAACACCAACGGCGCTGTCAAGCACGCTGCTGTTTCCATCGACAAGAAGGACCGTGCAGCCTTCGGTGCCGCACAGTTCTCCGATCTGCGCGAAATGGCCGCCAGCCTGAAGACCGCCTCCCGCCGCGGTCTCACCGAGCGCTTCGACGGTTCCATCGGCTGCGGCAGCATCCTGATGCCCTTCGGCGGCAAGACACAGCGCACGCCCGCGCAGGCCATGGCCGCCCTGTTCCCCACCCTGCCCGGTCAGGAGACCGATCAGGCCAGCGTCATGGCATGGGGTTATGACCCCGACCAGTCCACCGTGGACCCCTACTTCGGCTCCTACAACGCCGTGTATACTTCCATGGCAAAGCTGGTGGCTGCAGGCGCTGATTACAAGAAGGCCTATCTGACTTTCCAGGAGTTCTTTGAGAAGCTGCGCAACGAGCCTGCCCGCTGGGGCAAACCCTTCTCCGCGCTGCTGGGCGGTCTGGACGCACAGTTGGAACTGGGCGCCGCTGCCATCGGCGGCAAGGACTCCATGTCCGGCTCCTTCCTGGATCTGGATGTTCCTCCCACGCTGATTTCCTTCGCCATTGCACCCCTGAAGGCCGGCGAAGTCCTCTCCCCCGAATTTAAGGAAGCCGGTCATCCCGTCTACCTCTTCTCCGGCAAGAACGGCGAAGAAGTCAAGCAGACCTGGGAGTTCTTCCACTCCCTGTGCCTCACCGGTAAGGTCAAGGCCGCATGGGCTGTGGAAAACGGTGTGGCCGAGGCTGTTATGAAGATGTCCTTCGGTAACGGCATTGGCTTTACCGCCGAAAAGCTGGACGCCGCATGGGGCAAAGCCGATATCGGCGCCATTGTGGCCGAGCTGACCGAGGATGTGGACGCCATGGCTGTGAAGCTGGGCGTCACCACTGACGACGGTTACATCACCATCGGCGAGGACCGCGCCTCTGTGGAGGAACTGCTGGCTCTGAATGAGGGCGTTCTGGAGAACGTCTATCCCAGCCGTACCCCCACGGACCCCACCCCCGCTCCCGTACTGGAAGCTCCCGCCTTCAGCCGAGTCGCTCCCAAGATCGGCGTGGCCAAGCCCAAGGTTCTGATCCCCGTGTTCCCCGGCACCAACTGCGAGTATGACAGCGCCCGCGCCGTCGCCCGCGCCGGTCTGGAGCCCGAGATCATCGTGCTGAACAACCAGTCCGCACAGGGCGTTGCCGATTCCGCCGCCCGCTTTGCCCAGGCAGCACAGGAAAGCCAGATCATCTTTGTCCCCGGCGGCTTCTCCGGCGGTGACGAGCCGGAAGGCTCCGGCAAGTTCATCACAGCCTTCTTCCGCAACCCTGCAGTGAAGGATGCAACCCATGATCTGCTGAAGAACCGCGACGGCCTGATGCTGGGTATCTGCAACGGCTTCCAGGCACTGATCAAGCTGGGTCTGGTCCCCTTCGGTGAGATCATCGACACCGATGAATCCTGCCCCACCCTCAGCTTCAACGTCATCGGCCGCCACCAGTCCAAGATCGTCCGCACCCGCATCGCCTCCAACCGTTCTCCCTGGTTGGCAAAGATGAACGTGGGCGACATCGTAAACGTCCCCATCTCTCACGGCGAAGGCCGCTTCCTCTGTTCCGGTGAGCTGGTTGCCAAGCTGGCAGAAAACGGCCAGATCGCCACCCAGTATGTGGATCTGAACGGCATGCCCACCATGGATGTGGACTTCAACCCCAACGGCTCCGTCTGGGCAATCGAGGGCATTACCTCTCCCGATGGCCGCGTGTTGGGCAAGATGGGCCATGCCGAACGTATCGGTCCCGACCTGTACCGCAACATCCCCGGCGACTACGATCTGCACCTGTTTGAGGCTGCCAAGGATTATTTCAACGTATAACGGGACAAATAAAGCTTTTTGGTATATACTATTTGAAACACCGCAGGAGATATCATGGAACAACTGGAACTGACTCTGGCGTATGATCTTCCCGAAAAGATCGTGCCTCTCTTTACAGAATACACGGACATGCTGGTACGGGAGGATCCCTCCTTTCGGCACTATCTGGATATTCAGCACTATGATGACGAGGTACGGGATCTTCGCATGAAATACGGCCTGCCGTCCGGTCGGCTGTATCTGGCCCATCAGGGCGCCACGGACATTGGATGTGTTGCCCTGCGGCGGCTGGATGATACCCGCTGCGAGCTGAAACGACTTTATATCCGCCCCGCCTACCGCGGACGCGGATATGCCCGCCGATTGATGGACCAGATCCTTGCAGACGCTCGCGCCATCGGCTACCAGCACCTGCTGCTGGACACCCTCCCCTTCTTGGAAACAGCCATCGGCATGTACCGGAGAATGGGTTTCTACGATATCCCCTGCTACAACGACAGCCCTTTAGACCATACCGTCTTTTTACAGTTTGATCTTTGATCTTCACAAAACTTTTGAAATGAGGTGGCCTCATGGCATATTTCTTTACAGAACCTTCCCATACCTTCAGCGAGTACCTGCTGGTCCCCGGCTACTCCTCCGCTGAGTGCATCCCCGCCAACGTATCTCTGAAGACCCCGGTGGTCAAGTATAAAAAGGGCGAAGAATGCCCTCTGACCATGAACATCCCCATGGTCTCCGCCGTCATGCAGGCTGTTTCCGGCGAGCAGATGGGCATTGGCCTTGCCAAGGAGGGCGGCATCGCTTTCATCTATGTCTCCCAGCCTATTGAACAGCAGGCGGAAATGGTCCGCAAGGTCAAGAATTACAAGGCCGGTTTCGTTACCAGCGACTCCAACCTGCGTACCACTGACACGCTGGCCGACGTGCTGGCTCTGAAAGAGCGCTGCGGCCACTCCACCATGGCTGTCACCGAGGATGGCACCGGCACCGGCAAGCTGCTGGGTCTGGTGACCAGCCGCGACTACCGTGTCAGCCGTATGGATCCCGCTACCCCGGTGTCCGAGTTTATGACTCCCGCTGAAAAGCTGATCACCGCTCCCGAGGGCACCAGCCTGAAGGAAGCCAACAACATCATCTGGGATCACAAGCTGAACGCCCTGCCCATCGTGTCCAAGGAAGGTAATCTGGTCTCCTTCGTCTTCCGCAAGGACTATGACGCTCACAAGGGCAATCCTCTGGAACTGCTGGACAGCCAGAAGCGCTATGTGGTCGGCGCCGGTATCAACACCCGTGACTACGCCGAGCGCGTTCCCGCTCTGGTGGAAGCCGGCGTGGATGTGCTGGTCATCGACTCCTCCGAGGGCTATTCCGAGTGGCAGGCCCGCACCCTGAAGTGGATCCGCGACCACTATGGCGACACCGTGAAGGTCGGCGCTGGCAACGTGGTTGACGGCGAGGGCTTCCGCTTCCTGGCAGACGCCGGCGCAGACTTCATCAAGATCGGTATCGGCGGCGGCTCCATCTGCATCACCCGTGAGACCAAGGGCATCGGCCGTGGTCAGGCTACCGCCGTCATCGACGTGGCTGCCGAGCGCGACAAGTATTTTGAAGA
>JAFYPP010000059.1 GCA_017559995.1 Clostridia bacterium
CCTTCGCCGGGGCGGGAGCGGGTCTGGAGCAAAACCGCCGTGCCGCGTCGGGGGGACAGGCTCTGCGGAGCCTGTCGGAGGCGGTGGCCCAGCTGGGTGCCGCCATGGAGGCTCTGCGGGCGGGCGACGGCGGTGACGGCACCGATCTGGGGCAGGTCTACCGGGCGGCCTGTGAGAACGCCTGCCGCACCTGCAAGCGGAAAGAGACCTGCTGGCAGGCGGAATACGGCGACCTGCAGCGGATGCTGGGAGATCTCACCCAGCCCCTGCGGTCGGGGCACGGTATCGAGCCTCACCAGCTGCCCTCCTGGTTTTCCGCCCGCTGTATCCGCCCTCAACGGTTCTGCGGAGCGGTGAACGACGCCTACCGGGCGGCCCTGCGGCGGCAGGCGCTGCAAAAGCAGGAGCGTCAGCTGCACAGCATCATGGGGCGGCAGTATCAAAGCCTGGGCACGCTGCTGGAGGAACTGTCCCTGCGGACGGGCAGCGGACCGGAATACGACGCCGTGCTGGAAAGCCGGGTGCGGCGGGTGGTGCGGGCCTATCTGCCACGGGCAAAGACTGCCGTCTGCCTGCAGTCGGGTCGGCTTTCCATCGACCTGCAGGTGCAAAAGGACGGCCCGGAGGCGTCGGGAGACCACAGCGCCATGGTGCGTTCCCTGGAGGGCGCGCTGGGGGTGACGCTGCTGCAGCCCGTGGCGGTGACAAGCGCGGCAGGCACCGTTCTGCGCATCCGTCAGCAGGAGCGGCTGTGCCTGCGGACTTTTTCCGCGGTGCGCAAAAAGGCAGGGGAGCCGGTGTGCGGCGACTGCCACCTGACCCTGCATACCGATGACGGACGGGGCGTGCTGCTGCTGTCCGACGGCATGGGCACCGGGCCGCGGGCGGGAGATCTGTCCCGACGGGCACTGGAACTGGTGCGCAGTTTCGTGGAGTCGGGCTGCGGCCTTGCGGAAAGTACGGCGGCGGTACTGCCCGTGCTGGCGGCCCGGTTCCCGGAATGGGGATTCGTCACATTGGACCTGTGCGAGGTGAGTCTGTTTACCGGGCGTGCCGCCCTGCTGAAGTACGGCGCCGCGCCGGGATTCCTCATCCGGGAGGGGCGGCTCACCCGGATGGACGCCCGGGCGCTGCCCGCGGGGCTGGAGCCGATGGACGGGGAGGCACCCACGGTGCATCTGCGCCTTGGGCCGGGAGACCGGCTGGTGCTGCTGTCCGATGGGGCGTGGGAAAGCGGTGCCACCGAGGAACTGCTGCGGGAACACGCCTCCATGGAAGGTCAGGCGCTGGCCAATTTTTTGCTGGAGGACAGCGCCCGTCGGGGGTCGGGGGACGATATGACCGTTTTGATCGCCGATCTTTTGGACGCATAACGGGCAAAAAAACCGCCATCCTTATGAAAAAGGAGGCGGTTTTGATGAATATGCAGGAAGGCGGGCCGCTGCGGGGTCCGGAGGATATGCTGGCGCTGGCCGAACGGCTTGCGGCAGGCACGATACCCGGGCGGCCTGCCGTGCTTTGGGACAGGCTGCCCCGGTGGGCGAAAAATCTGCTGTGGGCGCTGGGCGGTGCCGGGGCGGTGGGCCTTGTTTGGCTGACCGGCGGCGCATAAGAAAGGAGCACCCCTCGGGGTGCTCCTCTTTGTTGATGATCAGTCCAGAATGGTGATGCCGTCCAGCAGTTCCTTCTCAAACTCCACGCGGTGGTGCTTGGTGTAGATGCCGGGCAGACCGCCGGTGTGCAGGAAGATGACCTTGCTGCCCTTCTTGATCTTGCCCTCTTCCACCATCTTGCGGATGCCGTTGAAGGCCTTGCCGGTGTAGCAGGGATCCAGAATGATGGCTTCGCGGCTGGCCATGTAGCACACGGTGTCGCGGACGTCCTTGACGGGATTGTTATAGGCGTCATAGGTGTAGCCGCGCTCGATGACGAAGTCCTCCAGCTTGGCTTCGCAGGTCAGGCCGTACTTCTCCTTGACGTTGTTGAAGTACTCCATGATGCGCTTTTCCTTGCTCTCCAGGAAGGGAGAGATGGCAACGCCCACCAGATTCAGGGGGGAGTTCTCGTTCTTCAGGCCGCAGTACAGACCCATGTAGGTGCCGATGGAACCCACGGCGGAGATCAGGGTGGCGTCCTCCAGACCCATCTGCTTGGCCTGTTCGGTCAGCTCCATGGCGCACTCGTAGTAGCCCAGCATACCCACGTCGGAAGAACCGCCGATGGGGATCTCGTAGACCTTCTCGCCCTGGGCCTCGTAACGGGCCTTGACGGCGGCGGCGGTCTCGGCGAACTGCTCGCTTTCGGGACGGCCGTCATCCTTCTTCAGGATGACCTCGGCGCCCATCAGGCGGTCCAGCAGCAGGTTGGCAGACAGCTCACCGGGGTAGCTGTCCACGCAGACGATGGCGCACTTCATGCCGTACTTGGCGGCGACGGCGGCGGTGAGGCGGCCGTGGTTGGTCTGTGCGCCGCCCAGGGTCAGCAGCATGGTGCAGCCCTGATCCTGTGCGTCCTTCAGCAGGTATTCCAGCTTGCGCAGCTTGTTGCCGCCCACGCCCAGGTTGGTCAGATCGTCACGCTTGATGTAAAATTCAATGCCCAGATCCTTGGAAACACCGGGCAGGTATTCCAGAGGAGTGGGGAGGTGGAGAAAGGATACTTTTTCGTGTCCGAGCAGCATAGGGGGGACCTCCTATTTCTATTTTGGTTAATCATATTATATACCATATCAGGCTCGGCGGTCAAGAACTCTTTCGCAGACCTTCCTCCTGCAGAATGGTGCGGATATACCGCTCGGTAAGGCCGTACTTTCTGGCCAGCTGGCGGATGGTTACACCGCCGTTATATTCCCGGATGATGGCCTCACGGCGCAGACCGCGTTCCAGAGTGGACCGCTTGGGAAAGTAGAGAAACTCTCCGCCGGCGGTGTCGATGATGGCCAGAAACCGCTCCATGCCCACCAGTTCATAGAGCCAGTACAGATCCTCCGGGATGTGTTCCGATTGCAGCTGAAATTGTGCCATGTGCTCCGATAGCCTCCTTCCTGTCCGTTTTTTCGGACAACGTTTTCCGTAACTTTGGGGTAGGACGTGGTGGAAATGTGGCTACAGAATAATTCAATATTGCGGAAATGTCAAGGGAAAAACTTCCGAGATATTGAAACTTTTTCTTTACTTTTGGGAAAACTTGTGGTACCATGATGGCAGAAAGGTCGAAAAAGCACGAATCGGCGCACAGTTTACAGAAAAAAGGAGGAAGGTGTCATGTCGTTTGGGACCCAGCTGCGGCTTGCCCGCAAGCGAAAGGGAATGACGCAAAAGGATCTGGCCGCCGCCGTGGGCGCCCGGCACAACACCGTCAGCAACTGGGAGGCCGGCCGCAATCAGCCCGACCCGGACACCGTTCGGCGGCTGTGCGCCCTGCTGGAGGTGGACTCCAATTATTTCTACGAGACCGAAGCGGTGGAAAGCCAGCTGTCCGGCATTGAGTTCGCCCTCTTCGGCGAGGTGCGGGAATTGAGCGAGCAGGACAAGCAGGATGTCTTGGACTTCATCCGCTTTAAAAAAGCCATGAGCGAAAAGAGGCAGCAGCCATGACCCAGCTGCAGCGTCTGTATGAAACGGCCGACGGGCTGGGGCTGCAGATCTGCTATTTCCCCATGGGCAACCTGACGGCCCTTTCCACCCCCGACGGCTTTATCGGCATGGATGTGGACAAACTGAAAGATTCCGCTCAGGAGACCGCCTGTCTGGCCCACGAGATGGGCCATTGTCTCACCGGCAGTTTTTACACGGTGGACAGCGGTCTGTGCCAGCAGCGGCGGTGCGAGGAGCGGGCCAACCGGTGGGCCATCCGCCAGCTGGTGCCGCTGGCGGATCTCAAGCGGGCGCTGGAGATGGGCCTGCGCCCCCATGAGCTGGCCGAGCTGTTCGGCGTGCCGGAGGAGTTCCTGCGCCGGTGTGTCTACTACTACAAAGAGGTACAGGGAGCGCTGTAGCGCTCCCTGTTTTTGTCTTTACTGCACTAAAATCTGTGAAAGTTCGCAAAAAAAACTTGATAATAATCCACAAATGTGCTATGATGAACAAAACAGGAAAGGGGGATCCGTATGCATCCTGGTTATCAAAGCTATGATCCGCTGCGGGCGGAATGTGAATTGCAGGAGGCCAAATTACGGGAAAAAGCCCCCCGGGAATATGGCAGGGATTGTGGCAAGCGCCTCGCTTTTCGGATAAGCACGGTCATTGCCTGTCTGGTGATACTGTATTTCCTGCTCCGCTGACCGTGTCTGGGAAAGGTGTTGTCTTTATGAGATTCAGCAATCATCAGCAAAAGAACCTGAATCGGCTGAATGACGCCGAGGACAATGTAGAGATCCGGGAAAAGCAGCCCGGAAAACTGCTGGAAGAACTGGACAGCCGTTTGGCGGTGCAGATCGTTCTGGCAGGCATCTGTGCCGTGGTGCTGTTTTTCGTGCTGCG
>JAFYPP010000060.1 GCA_017559995.1 Clostridia bacterium
GCCATGGCGGTGAGCAGGCCCAGGGTCTTGATGCCCACCGTCTTGCCGCCGGTGTTGGGGCCGGTGATGATGACGGTGTCCACCGCGCCGCCGATGGTAAAGGTCACGGGCACGGCGGTGTCCCGGTTGAGCAGCGGATGACGGGCCTTGATGATCTCGGTGCGGCCCTTTTCCAGCAGCTTGGGACGGATGCCCCGCATTTTATACCCCAGCTTGCCCCGGGCAAAGATAAAGTCCAGACGGCACAGCAGCTCGTAGTCCCGGCGGATGGAGCCGGCGAACTGGGCGGTGTCGGCAGACAGTTCGGCAAGGATGCGCTCGATCTCGGCCTGCTCCTTGCCGGTGAGGATGCGGATGTTATTGTTGAGCTCCACAACGGCGGCAGGCTCGATAAACAGTGTTGCGCCGCTGGAGCTGGTATCGTGGACCATACCGGGGAAGGTGCTGCGGTATTCGGCCTTCACCGGCACCACGAAACGGCCGTTTCGCTGGGTGACGATGTTGTCCTGCAGGGCCTTGGAGTTGCCGGAGGTGATCTTTGCCAGCACGTCGCGCACCTTGGAAGAGGCGGCACGGATCTGGCGGCGGATCTGGTACAGCTCGGAGCTGGCGTGATCGGAGATCTCCTCTTCGGAAACGATGGCGTTTTCGATCTTGTCCTCCAGGAATTTGTTGCCGGTGAGCATGGTAAAATAGCCGTCCAGGGAGGTCTGCTGGGTGTCCCGGCGTTCCTCGCGGTAGGCCTTGGTCAGGCGGGCGGCACGCAGCAGGGCGCCCACGGCCAGCAGTTCGTAGGGATTGAGGAAACCGCCCTTTTCGGCGCGGTCCAAAGCGTTGGAGATGTCCTTCACGCCGGAAAAGGCGGGACTTCCCTGCAGGCCGATGAGCTTGGATGCGTCGTCGGTCTCCTCCTGCATTTTTTCACATTGGGTGAGAGAGGTTTCGGGCCGCAGCTGCCGGCACAGTTCCTTTGCCGGGGGCGTGGCGGCCTCGGCCGCCAGCATGTCCAGAATTTTGGGCAGCTCGATGGTGGCCAGAGATTTTTCCTGTAATGTCATGGTGTTTCACCTACGCTTTTGTAAAAATCCAACGTGCGGAAGCCCCGCTCCATACAGGCAAGGAGCCAGGCTTCGCATACCCTCGCCAGCCGCGCCATATCCTCGGGCGGCAGACGGAAGGAAAAGAGTTTCTTGAGGTCACAGGACAAAATGTACCGGGCCGCCTGCAGAACGGCGGCGCCTATGGGCATCTGCCGGCCGGCGTATCCGGCCACGGTGCAGCCGCCGCAGCGGACGGTGCCGATTTCCAGCATGGCCACAGGCAGAAGGGGGTCTTCCCTGCCGCAGACGGCGCAGCCGGTGAGGTCGGGGGCGTAGCCGGCCAGCCGCATATACCGCAGTTCAAAGGCCGCCTTCACCACCGAAGGCTCGCACAGATCGTTGGCCAGAGCGTACAGACAGTTGAGGGCCAGACGCTGGATGTCGGTATCGGTGGGTGCGTCCTCGGCCTCGGTGCCCAGCACCTCGGCAAAATAGGAGGCCAGCGCCATCTTGACGATATCGGTCTGAAGGCCGGAAAAGGCCTCCAGCACCTGGGCCTCGTGCAGGGTGGCCCTGCCGTTCTGCTCGTACAGGGTCATCTGGGAATAGGCAAACAGCTGGGCGGCGGCCTTGAGCCGGCTGCCTTTGCGCCGAACGCCCCGTGCCTTGACCGTCAGGCAGCCACGGGTGTCGGTGAGCACCGTGAGGATCTTGTCCGCCTCTTTATAATCCACGCTGCGGATGATCAGTCCGCGCACCGTCTGGTACATGCTGTTCTCCTCGTTTGTGTCGTGCGTAATAGCAATAGGCCTGGGGCAGGCCGGTTTTGACGAACAGTTCCCAAGTGGGGTCTTTCATGTGGCTTCACCTCACCCATAGGGTGGATAAAACCGAACAAAATAGACCCGGGAGTTTTATCCTTCTTCGGAATAGCCGAAGTTGCGGATCTGGGCGGGATTGTTGCGCCAGTCCTCCTTGATCTTCACCCACAGCTGCAGGAACACCTTGCAGTCCAGCAGTTCTTCGATCTCGGGACGGGCGGTGGCGCCCACCTTTTTCAGCATGGAGCCGTTTTTGCCGATGATGATGCCCTTGTGGGTCTTGCGCTCGCAGTAGATGACGGCGGAGATGTGCTCTACGCCGTTCTCTTCCTTCATCATCTCGATCTCCACAGCCACGCCGTGGGGAACTTCCTTATCCAGGTTCTGCAGCAGCTTTTCCCGGATGATCTCGGCGATGAGCTGGCGCTCGGGCTGGTCGGAGATCATATCCTCGGGGAACAGCTGGGGAGACTCGAAGCACATCTTCTGCAGCTCTTCCAGCAGCAGGTCCACGCCGTCGCCGGTCTTGGCGCTGATGGGGATGACGGCGTCAAACTCGTGGGCCTCGGTATAGGCGGCGATGACCGCCAGCAGGGTCTCCTTTTCCACCGTGTCGATCTTGTTGATGACCAGCACGGCGGGCAGATCGTACTCCTTGATCTTGTCCAGCAGCATCTGCTCGGGGATGCCGATGCGGGCCACCGGCTCCACCATCAGCAGGACGGTGTCCACGTCCACCACGGTGTCGGTGATGACCTTCACCATATAGTCGCCCAGACGGGTCTTGGGCTTGTGCAGACCGGGAGTGTCCAGGAAGATCATCTGGCAGTCGTCCTTGTTGAGGACGCCGGTGATGCGGGTACGGGTGGTCTGGGGCTTGTCGGAGACAATGGCGACCTTGCTGCCGCACAGGGCGTTGGTGAGGGTGGATTTGCCGGCGTTGGGACGGCCGACGACCGAAAAAATACCGGTTTTGGTGATCATAGTGTTATCGTTCCTTTCATCGCAGGCGGTCAATGCCCCTGCCGTTATTGTTATTCACCCTTGCGGGTCAGGCCGAGAACGGCCAGGATCTCTTCTTCTTTCGCGCGCATGGCGGCCTTTTCCTCGCCCTCATCCACGTGGTCGTAACCCACCAGATGGAGCATGCTGTGTACCGTCAGGTAGGCGCACTCACGGGCCAGACCGTGGCCGAAGTCGGCGGCCTGCTCTTTTGCCCGCTCCACCGAGATGATCATATCGCCCAGGGGCACGGTGCAGGTGACGGGATCCACCAGCTCACCCATCTCGGCGTCGGGAACGCCGCGGTAAAAATCGTTCAGGGGGAAGGACAGTACATCGGTGGGGGCGTCGATATCCCGGAACTCCTTGTTGAAGGCCCGGATGCCCTCGTTGTCGGTGATGGTCACCGTCACCTGACCGTCAAAGGGATAGTCAAAGCGGGCAAAAGCCGCCTTGGCCGCCAGACGGATCAGACGGGCGGTGTCATTTTCTGTCATGCCGCACAGTTCAACCTTTAACTTTGCCATAATACTTCCTCTTTTCCTTGTTTTCACGCTTCTGGTCGTGTTCTTCATAGGCTTTGATGATGCGGCTCACCAGTTCGTGGCGCACCACGTCCTTGTGATCCAGGGTGCAGATGCCGATGCCCTCGATGCCGTTGATGATGTTCACGGCGTCCTTGAGGCCGCTCTTTTTGCCGTCGGGCAGGTCCACCTGGGTGACGTCGCCGGTGATGACCGCCTTGGAGCCGAAGCCGATTCGGGTGAGGAACATCTTCATCTGCTCGGGGGTGGTGTTCTGGGCCTCGTCCAGGATGATGAAGGCGTCGTCCAGGGTGCGGCCGCGCATATAGGCCAGAGGCGCCACCTCGATGTTGCCCCGCTCCAGATAGCGCTGGTAGGCCTCGGGGCCCAGCATATCAAACAGGGCGTCGTACAGGGGCCGCAGATAGGGGTCCACCTTGTTCTGCAGGTCGCCGGGCAAAAAGCCCAGCTTTTCGCCGGCTTCCACCGCCGGACGGGTGAGGATGATGCGGTTGATGGTCTTTTCCCGGAAGGCCGCCACGGCACAGGCCACGGCAAGATAGGTCTTGCCGGTACCGGCGGGGCCGATGCCCAGGGTGACGATGTTCTGCTGGATGGCGTCCACATACTTCTGCTGACCGACGGTCTTGGCCTTTACGGGACGGCCCTTGGTGGTGACGCAGATAACGTCCTTGCCCATCTGGGCGATCTTGTCTTCCTGGCCGTCACGGACCAGGGAGATGACGTAATTGACGTTCTGCTGGTTGATCTGCTCGCCCCGTGCCGCCAGCTGCAGCAGCGAGGTCACGGCGGCCTTTGCGTGGAGCACGGCCTCTGCCCCGCCGCAGATCTTCAGTTCGGTGTCACGGCAGACGATGTTGACGCCGTATTCCCGCTCCAAAAGCTTGATATTTTCGTCGAACGAGCCGAACAGGTTGATGATGTGTTCCACCCGCTCTACATTGATGATCTGTTCCGTCATTTTCATTCTCCTATCCCATGGGAACTTGCCGGCCGGTGGTCTCCACCAGCTCGACCTTCAAAACGCCAAGCCAGGCCCCCTTTGGGGACTGTTCCAAGGTAAAATCCGCCGTTTGCACCAGGGCGCCGGGCTTTTCCGCCAGAAGGCGGTCCAGCATGCGCCGCTGTAATAGTTCCGCCAGCGCGTCACGGTCCACAGAGGCCTCTTTTGCCGTGCAAAACAGGGTCTGCTGCCGTTCCAGGGCAACGGGCCAGCGAAAATCTTCGTGCAGCCGCAGATAATGGGTTTTGATTTGTTTATCATACCACAAAACGGTATTTTTTTCAATGATACCAAGGGGAATTCTTCGGTTTCCCAACAACAGACAGTACCGATCGGACACCCTTCCGTCATAGTCCAGCACCCCCAGGGTGTCGGGCACCGCCGTTTGGACGGTATACCAGGTACGCACGTCGGCTTCGGCATCGGCACGAAGGAGGGTCACCCGGGTCTCGTCGTTCTCGTTGACGATGACGCCGGTGGCGATCATGTCGCCGGGCCGTACGGTATCCCCGACCTTCACCTGCGCCTTGCCGGTGCGTACCCGCAGGGCGGTGACCACTCCCGTCACCTCGGACACCACGTCGCAGGGCGGCAGTTCCTCCGGCTTTTCCACCGGGTTTTGCTTTTCCCAGACCCAGACGATGGCCCGGGTCCCCTGAAAATTCAATGTGAAGTATGACAGCTTGTCAGTCATCGTCATTACTTGATTTTGCATCGTTCGATTGTCCAGTTTGCGGCGGCGGACACCGGTGCGGAGGCCCACCTGCTCCATCATGGTGAGGATCTCCTCCGGGGTGGTGGTCTCGCACCCCTCCACCCGTATGGTCCACACGAAGCCGGACAGCCACAGGGTGAGAGCCGCGCAGGCCAGAAGGCCCAGCCACAGGCCTTTTCGGCGGGTCATCCCGGCTGCAGCAAAGGGCACGCCCCGTTTGGCGGTCACCCGCACCCGGCAGCCGGTGCGCCGGGCGTAAGGATGCAGGGCGGCATAGCCGTCCAGCGATACCCAGGCGGTAAAGTGATCGATATCCAGCGTCTCCATCTTCCAGAAGGCTACGCCGTGGATGGCGCAAAGATTGAGAAAGCGTTCCACCGCGGCGCCACGAATGTCCACCTGCAGGCTGCCACGCAGCCAGTTGCGTACTTGCATCAACATGGTCTACTCCCTGTCCAGAAAGGCAACGGCGCTGATGCGGCCACAGACACGGATGCTGTCCCGATCCATGGCGGTGAGTCGCAGGCCGCTGCCCAGCACTTCAACGGTCATCTCTTTGGCGGCGATGCGGATACGCTCGGTGCCGTATTCCACGATGCCACGGTGGCGCTCCACCAGCAACTGCCCGTCACCGTCCAGCGTGAGCTGCGGCAGGCCCCGAAGCATACCCACCGGGACATCCAGCTGCTCTGCCGCCGCCCGTATGCGCGCCAGCCACCCATGGGACTGCTTTTTCGCGGTTTGCAAGCATGTCAACTCCTTCCCAAGAATACCTTTTCCCTGACAGTATATCTTTGGAAAGGGGTCTGCATTCCTGTGAAAACGAATGAAAGCGCCGGCCGGGAGTGGCTGCCGTCGGCGCTGACGCTATGCTTGGGCGGAGGTCTGCTGCTGTGCGGCAGGCAGGTCTCGGCCGCCGTGGCCCAAAGCCTCGACCTGTGTACCGGAGTGCTGCTGCCCTCGCTGTTCCCCTTTTTCGTGGTGTCCTCCCTGCTGTGCGGCGGCCCGGCGCGGAGGGCGCCTTGGCTCGGGCGGCTAACGGAGAGGCTGTTCGGTCTGCCCGGAAGTCTGGCCCCCGCCTTTTTTCTGGGGGCGGTGGGCGGTTACCCGGTGGGAGCACGGACGGTGTGTCAGCTGTACGAAACGGGTGCCTGCGGCAAGGAGCAGGCGGTGGCCGCCCTGCGGTTTTGCTGCAACGCGGGGCCGGCCTTTCTGGTGAGCGCCCTTGGCGGAGGGCTTCTGGGGGACGGAACGGCAGGGCTGCGGCTTTGGGCGGCGCACCTTCTGTCCGCAGTCCTCATCGGTCTTTTTTATTGTTCAAAATCAGCTACTGTAAAGGATAATAACATTACAGTGTTTTCGTGCAGGAAACCGGGCGGCACGGAACGGTTTCTGCAGGCGGTGACCGGGGCTGCAGCCACCTTTCTCAACGTATGCGCCTTCGTTCTGTTTTTTGCGGTGGTGACCTGCCTGCTGGAGCAGCTGCCGGTGCTCAACGCGCTGCCGCCGCTGCCCCGTGGGCTGCTGTACGGCGTTCTTGAACTTACCGGCGGAGCGGCAAAACTGGCCGGTGCCGGTCTCCCCCGGGCCGTGCTGCTGCCCACCCTGTCCTTTCTTTGCGGCTGGGGCGGCCTTTCGGTACAGTGCCAGACGGTAGATCTTCTGCGGCGGTCGGGTCTTCCCTGCCGCGGCTATCTTCGGGCAAAATTACTCCACGGAGCGGTGGCCGCTCTGCTGACCCTCTTGATTTCCCGGTGAAAGACAGCTATAATAGACCCAAAGGAAGGTGACCATATGCTGTTTGACAAGGATCAACCCAAAATCTGCGCGTTTTGCTTTTACGGACAGGACTACGGCCCCGACATGATCCTGTGCAGCAAAAAAGGCCCCATGGGCCTTCAGGATCACTGCTCCAAGTACACCTACGATCCGCTGCGGCGCAAGCCGGCAGGCACGGCCGTTCTTCGGCCCGTAAAGGACAAGGACGCTTTTAATTTGTAACAGAAAACCCCTCTGCGGCGGCAGAGGGGTTCTTTTTTTTTACAGATTGCTGTCGGAAAACACCGTCATGCGGTCCAGCAAGGTCAGCGCCACCGTTTTGGTGACACCGCGGCGCACGAAGGTGACGGTGACGGTATCCCCTGCCCGGAACTGATCCCGCACCAGCACGGCGTCGGGCAGGCCGGTGACGTGGGTATCGTTGATATGGGTGATGACGTCCCCCATCTCCAGACCGCAGGTCTGTCCACGGTCAACGGCGGTGACGTAAAGGCCCTGGGGCAGGCCGTAAAAGCCCGAAGTCATGGCGCTGAGGCGGCTGACCGCCACACCCAGCATGGGCCGCGCGGAAACGCTGCCGCTGCGCACCAGTTCCTCGACGATGGGCCGCACCATATTGATGGGGATGGCGAAGCCAAGACCCTCGCAGCCCTCCACGGTCATTTTCACGGAGTTGATGCCGATGACCTGGCCCTGCGGATTGAGCAGCGGCCCGCCGGAGTTACCCGCATTGATGGCGGCATCGGTCTGCAGCAGCCGCATCACGGTGCCGTTGACCAACGCAGTGTGCTCAACGCCCGAGATGATGCCAAAGGTGGCGGCGCCCTGCTGCCCGGCGGCATTGCCGATGGCAACGGCAGGCTGGCCAACCTCCACCCGGTCGGAGTCGCCCAGTTCGGCAGGCTCCAGATCTTCCGCGTCGATCTTGAGGACGGCGATGTCGCTGTAGCGGTCGTTGCCCACCACGAAGGCCATGTGCTGTTCCCCCGAATCCAGGGTGACGCTGATGCTGTCGCAGCCCTCGATCACGTGGCTGTTGGTGATGATATAGCCGTCGGCGGACAGGATAACGCCGCTGCCGCCCCGGGAGGTCATGGGATCGGTATACTGCTCAGCCTCCACGCCCACCACCGAGCCACGGACTTTTTTCACCACTTCGGACACGTCGGTGACCTGAAGCAGATCACCCGCCGCGCTATCATCCGGTGTTGGAACAGGCAGTGTAAAGGCGTTGAACCTTCCACCCAGTTCCTCCAGTACGGCGTTCTGGTTCAGCGCGGAGAGGTCAAACTCCCGCTCCTCCGGACGCAGCAGCTGCACGGGCGCAGCGCTGCGGTTCCACACCGTGCCGATGCCGATGATCACGGCGCAGAACATGAGAAAGACGCCGCTCATGATCACCATGCCGTGGCGAAAGCGCTGACGGCGCTCCTTTTCCTGCAGGATCTCCTCATAGGTCTTGTAGGGGAAGGGTTCCCGATATTCACTTTGCTTGTGATGCGAATCCTTCATAATGGCTCCTTTAGCGGGTCAGAGGCAGGGTGAAGCAGAACTCGGTCTTGCCCTCGCCGCTGCGGACGAAAATATCGCCGCCGTGCTGCTTGATAACAGTTTTGGTGATATAGAGACCCAGACCGGATCCGGTACTGTTGCTGTTGCGGGAGGTATCCCCTTTATAAAACCGGTCAAAGACGAACTTGCGCTTTTCGGGCGGGATCTCGCTGCCGGTGTTGATGATGTTGAACTGCAGCTTTCCGCCGGTTTCCGCCATATAGACGGTGATGCTGCCCCCCTGCTCGGTGAACTTGACGGCATTGTCCATGAGGTTATACACCGCCTGGAAGATGCTGTCGTGCTCCGCCTTGAGGTTCTGCCGCTCGGGGATGTCCAGCTCCACCTCGATCTTCTTCTCGTTGAGTTTCTGCTCAAAGCTGATGACGATACGCCGCACCATCTCGCTGAGATCCACGACGTTTTTTTCCATCTCACGGCCGTTTTCCAGCCGGGATACCGCCAGCATGCTGTTGGCCATACGGGCAAGGCGCTTGATCTCTTCCGAGATGATGCGCAGATAGTGCTCCTGCCGTTCGGGCTTGATGGTGCCGTCCAGAATGCCGTCCACGAAGCCGGCGATGGTGGTCATGGGGGTGCGCAGATCGTGGGAAACGCTGGCGATGAGGCCTCTTCGTGCCTCCTCGCTGTTCTGCATGGACTCGGCCATGCTGTTGAAGCTGGTGGTCATGTCATACAGCTCGTCCTGGTACTTGGGCAGGGGCGCCCGGGCGCTGAGGTCGCCGGCGGCGAACTTTCGGGCGGCGATGGCGATGTTTTTCAGCGGTCGCACCATATTGCGCACCACCAGGATGGTGGCGATGAGGGTCAGCAGCAAAACGGTGATGGTCAGCAGGATAAACACACGGGACAGCTTCAGAAACAGGTCCGCCTGGGCCTGGGAGGGCACGCAGACGAACAGCACGCCCACGGGCTCGTCCCCGGTGTCGGTGACGATCTGTCCCAAAATGTAATGCATGGCGGACAGGTAGCCGTAAAAGGTGGCGTTCATCGTGTAAACGCCGTCGCTCAGCAGATCCTCCATCGCCGCCACGGGCAGCATAAGGCCGGTATTCTCCTGGCTGAAGCAGCCGTCCTCGTTGGCCACGAACAGCAGTTTTCCGGTCTCGTCACCCACGAAAATGGTGCCGCCGCTGTCCCGGGCCAGCATATTGAGGGCCACACGGTAGCTGGCGTTGAACTTATCGTTCCAGTCGGCGTTGTCCCGCAACTGGAAATAGGCCTGGGTGCTGGCCCAGGCCTGCTGCATGGTGTCGTTGAGCTGCTGCTGGGTCTCCTCGCCGGAAAAGCGGTTGACCTGATAGATAAAGGAACTTCCCAGCAGGGTGAAGCCCAGCACGATCACCATGGCATAGATCATGAAGTTTCGCGCGAACAGGCTGGTTTTCATAACGGTTTACCGGCGATCAGGCCTTTTCCGCCAGAGCGCCTTCCTGCAGCTCGAACTTGTAGCCCACGCCCCAGACGGTCTTGATCTCCCACTGGTCGGAAAGGCCCTGCAGCTTTTCCCGCAGGCGCTTTACGTGGACGTCCACCGTGCGGGTATCGCCGAAGTAGTCAAAGCCCCACACGTCATCCAGCAGCTGCGCCCGGGTGAACACCCGGTTGGGCGAACTGGCCAGGAAGTACAGCAGCTCGATCTCTTTGGGCGGGATCTCCATTTTGCTGCCCTTGACGGTGATGTCGTAGGACTGCTTGTCGATGATCAGGTTGTCAAACACCAGCTTGGGTTCGCCCACCTCCTGGTCAAAGCGGCGCAGCACAGCCCGGACACGGGCGATGACCTCCCGCATTTCAAAGGGCTTGGTGATATAGTCGTCGGCGCCCAGCTCCAGCAGGGTCACCTTGTCAAAAACTTCGCCCTTGGCGGTGAGCACGATCACCGGGGTGTTGGAAAAGGCGCGCAGTTCCCGGATCATCTGGGTGCCGTCCATGACGGGCATCATCAGATCCAGCAGCACCAGGTCGGGATGGACCCGCTTGAAGGCGCGAAGGCCGTCAGCGCCGTCCTGGGCGGTATCGATACGGTAGCCCTCCTGGGACAAGTACATCTGCAGAAGCTCCCGGATGTTGCTGTCATCCTCCACGATCAGAATGGTTTTTTCCATGGATCGCTCCTCCTTTACATAAGAAAACAGTTTTATTGCCCTTATTATAATCGATTGATGCGGAAAATGCATCACGAAATTGTGAACAAGCGCAATTTCAACCCCTGCCCGGGAGGAAAAACTGGCGATTCTTTTCCGACCTTTCTATTGACAGAATGAGCAATCGGATTTAGAATAGAATAGGTTTATAGCGTAATGCTTGAACTGTCGAGCAAATGATCAATAATACATAAAGAGGTGCTGCAACATGAAATTTTCCGCCAAAGTCGAAAAGTGCGGCCTGTCCCCCATGCGTAAGTTTCATCCCTACGCTGTGAAGGCCAAAGCTGCCGGCAAGTACATCTATCACCTGAACATCGGCCAGCCCGACGTCGAGACCCCCAAGGCTTTCTTTGACGCCGTCAAGAACTTCGAGCAGCCTGTTCTGGAGTACGCTCCCTCCCCCGGTATCCCCGCTCTGATCGATGCTATCCAGAAGTACTATGACGATCTGGGCATGCATTTCGAGAAGGATGAGATCCAGATCACTACCGGTGGTTCCGAGGCTCTGCAGATCGTTCTGAACTGCATGCTGGACGACGGCGATGAGATCCTGATCCCCGAGCCCTACTATCCCAACTACAACACCATA
>JAFYPP010000061.1 GCA_017559995.1 Clostridia bacterium
ATGGGGCCGGCGCCGGTGATGAGCACGTCCTCACCCACCAGATCCCACATGAGGGCGGTGTGGGTGGCGTTGCCCACGGCGTCAAAGAAGGCCACCACGTCTTCGGGCAGGCTTTCGTCGATGATGATCACGTTGGAGGCGGGGATGCAGACATATTCGGCAAAGGCGCCGTCACGGTCCACGCCCACGCTGTTGGTGTTCTTGCACCACTGGATGTTGCCGGTGTGGCAGTTGCGGCAGTGGCCGCAGGTGATGTGGCCTTCGCCGGACACACGCTGACCCACGTGCAGGCCGGTGACACCGGCGCCCAGTTCGGCGATCTCGCCCACGTACTCGTGGCCGATGGTCATGGGCTGCTTGATGTGCAGCTGGGCCCAGGGATCCCAGTTGTAGATGTGTACGTCGGTGCCGCAGATGGCGGTCTTATGTACCTTGATGAGGACTTCGCCGGGGCCGGGAGTGGGGACGGGGACCTTGCGCAGCTCCAGGCCGGGGCCCAGAGTGGGTTTTACAATGGCGTCCATGTAGCGTGCCATAGGGGTGCCTCCTTTTATTTTTATCGTTTAGCGATCCTGAAAAGCCTTGAGCACGGTGGAGGCCAGCCACAGGCGGCTGGCGTGGAAAGAATGTCCGTCATCGTGCTCCATGTACTGTACGTCGAAGCCCAGGGTCTGCATCTTTTCCAGCATGGGCATCACGTGGGTGTCGGCAGGGCAGACGGTGTCCTGCATACCGCACAAAATGGTGTAGGGGATATCCCGGGGCAGGCGTTCCACCAGATTGGGGAAGAACCAGTCGTTTTCGTGCTCGTCCAGCTCGTCCTCCAGGATGGTGTAGCGCTCCAGATTGTAGTAGCCGTTGTCCTTGGTGGTGGTCAGGCCGGCCAGCTTGTCTTTTTCAAACAGCTGACGGTAGCAGATGTTGCAGGGGGCCAGCAGAAAGACCTTTTTCACCTTGAGGCCGGTGGCCAGAGCGTTGAGGGAGGCAAAGCCGCCCATGCTGTGGCCGAAGAGGTAGATCTCGTCGGTGTCGATGGGCAGACCGGTCTTGCCGCTGCGGACGTAGTCCACCACGGTGTGGACGTCTTCGATCTGGTGGCTGAAGCTGTAGTGGCCGTGGCTGCCCCATACGCCGCGGTACCAGAAATAGATGACGAAGCATCCGGCGCGGCGCAGCGCCTGGGCCAGGTCGATGTTCTGTTCCTGGCCGGGCATGCCGTGGCACATGATGACCACGGGGCGGCGTTCGTCCTCGCTGTACAGGGCGGGGGAGAGGTAGCGGCCGAAGATGCGGTCGCCGTGGCTGTCCATGATGATGCCGGAACCGGTGGGCTCTTTGATGAAACCGGGCTTGGGATCGGTATGGGGATCGAAGAAAACCATAAACTGTCCTCCTGTTGCGGACAATTGTCCGTATATCGCTGAAATAACGGTTAAAATGTTCGTGCTTTAAGGACAATATAGCGCTATTTCCCAAAACTGTCAATAAGATAAAGTGAAAAAGCCGGTGAAAATCACCGGCTTTTTTCTTTACAGGGTCTTTTTGCAGTCAAAGGTGCTGCAGCGGGTCTCCCGGGAGGCGGAGGCGGCGGAACCGCTGATGTCCACGCTGGGAGCGATGCACTTGAATTCCTTGTTATAGGTGCAGTTGACGGCGTCGCAGCGGATGTCGGTCTCGGGCTGTGCGGCGGAGTTGCGGGCCACCACGTTGCTGTAGTTTTCGCCCCGCTGGGTGAAGCTGCAGCAGCAGGTGTCGTCCTTGGTGTCGGCGGCGGGGCCGTCC
Organism: Clostridia bacterium; assembly: GCA_017559995.1. Lineage (GTDB taxonomy): Bacteria > Bacillota > Clostridia > Oscillospirales > Butyricicoccaceae > UBA4644. The sequence continues at coordinate 1,783 of JAFYPP010000061.1, forward strand.
ACGCGGATGCCCTCCCGAATGCACAGATCGTTCTGGTTGTTGGAGCAGGTGCGCACGTTGCATCGCAGATAACTCATGGTTGGATCCATCCTTTCTCGTTGCCTGAAAACGGGCGTTTTTCTCCGTTAGGTTGCGCGCCGCTGCGGGCAATTATGCATTTGTGGCGAAAGATTGCGCAAATGAGCAAAAAAACCAAAAAAACCCCGGTTTTTTCAGCAGATTTTTCACGGAAAACCATCGTTTAACCCTTGCAATTTGACAGGGGGCGGTCTATAATAGAAGCACATGGTGGAGAATTGTGGTGTTTTGCACCCATTTTGGGCCATTTTGTGGTTAAACTTTGGGAGGAGGGGAGACCGGATGCGAGGCGAATATCAGCACAACATTGACGCCAAGGGACGTCTGATCTTCCCGATCAAGCTGCGTGAAGAGCTGGGCGAGCATTTCGTCATCTTCAAGGGCCTGGACAACTGCCTGAACGTGTACTCGCAGGAAAAGTGGGCCGCCTTTGAACAGCAGCTGGCAGCGCTGCCCTCCAAGGCCCGCAAGGTCCAGCGGTTCTTCTCCGCCAACTTCGAGTGCGAACCCGACACCCAGGGCCGTATCCTCATTCCCCAGACCCTGCGGGAGTATGCCGAACTGAAAAAGGATGTCACCGTCATCGGCATGATCGACCACGTGGAGATCTGGGACAGCGCCAAGTGGAAGGCTTACAACGATTCGGCCGATACCGAAGAGATCGCCGAGATGATGGATCTGCTGGGTGTTTGATATGGAATTTGCACACGTTTCTGTTTTGCCCCGGGAATGTATGGAGGGGCTCAATATCAAGCCTGACGGCATCTATGTGGACGGCACCACCGGCGGCGGCGGTCACTCGCTGCTGATCGCGGAGCAGCTGTCCGATGAAGGCCGACTGATTTGTTTTGACCGGGATCTGGAGGCTCTGGCCGCCGCAAAGGCACGGCTGAAGGATCATCTGCACAAGATCACCTTCGTGCAGAGCAACTTTGAATACATGAAGGAAAAGCTGGAGGAGCTGAACATCCCCGGCATCGACGGCGTTTTGTTCGATCTGGGTGTTTCTTCCTATCAGCTGGACAACCCCGAACGGGGCTTCTCCTATATGCACGACGCGCCGCTGGATATGCGTATGGACCAGACCCAGCCCTACAGCGCCTATGACGTGGTCAACGGTGAAAGCTTCGAGGATCTGCGCCGCATCATCAGCCTGTACGGCGAAGAGCGGTTCGCCGGGAAGATCGCTTCCGCCATCGTCAAGCGCCGGGAGCAAAAGCCCATCGAGACCACTCTGGAACTGGTGGACATCATCAAGAGCGCCATGCCCGCTGCCGCCAAAAAGGAAAAGCAGCATCCTGCCAAGCGCACCTTCCAGGCCATTCGCATCCAGACCAATATGGAATTGCGGGCGGTGGAGACCGCCGTGGCCGACTCTCTGGACTGCCTCAATCCCGGCGGCCGCTGCGCCGTTATCAGCTTCCACTCGCTGGAGGACCGCATCGTCAAGCACATCTTCGTGGACGCGGCCAAGGGCTGCACCTGTCCCAAGAGTTTCCCTGTCTGCATCTGCGGCAACAAACCCAAGGTGAAGATCGTCACCAAGAACGCCCTCATCGCCGACGATACCGAACAGACCGAAAATCCCCGGGCCCGCTCCGCGAAACTGCGGGTGGCCGAGAAACTGTAAGAAACCATTCCACAAAGGAGGAACAATATGAGCCGTTATAATGACAGCAGCGCCGTCAAGCTCGAGCGCTTCCCCGTGGAACGGGTACAGGGTCAGATCGATTACGACCAGCAGGAACTGGAGGTTCTGGAAAGCAGATCTTCCGCCCGCGCGAAAACCCAGGCCGTCCCCTACGGCAAATACGCCATCATGATCGCCTGTGTGTTCGCTGTGGCGCTGGTCATCGTTTCCAGCTATATGCAGCTGGCCTCCATCAATCTGCAGAACGCCAAGATGCGTCAGGAGATCGCCCGGCTGCAGGATGAGGAGCACGCCCTCAACGCCAAGAAGGAGCAGATGTACAATCTGGCCTATGTGGAGGACTACGCCGAAAACACGCTGGGCATGGTCAAACTGGACAAGACCCAGGTGAACTACGTGGAGATGGACACCGGCGACCGGATGGTGCTGGCGGCAGCCGCCGCGCAGCCGGAACAGGCCGGCGGCCAGATGCTGGATATGCTCAGCCAGGCCTTCAGCGCCGTGCTGGAATATCTCCGTTGAGGTATGGAATATAGTTTGAACGAAGCATGAAATGGGAGTAAGGCGTCTTTGCACGTCTTGCTCCATTTTCGCACTTAGCGCCCCCGACAAAAACCGTGTTTTTTCCCAAAAAGGAGCCATTATGTCCCAAATCGACCGCAAAGCTGACCGACAGACCAAACGCCGCATCATGACCATGATGGCGGTTTTTTGCGTCTTGTGCGCGTCTGCCGTCATCGTCCGACTGGCCTTTCTGCAGATCATCAACCAGGAATTTTACGAGCAGAAGGCCCTTTCCAGCCAGACCCGTGACATTACCATTTATCCCACCCGGGGTACCATTTACGACACCAACGGTAAGCCGCTGGCCATTTCCGCCAGCACGGAAATGCTCATCCTCAACCCCCGGCAGGTCACACCCAAAGAGGCGAGCGAGCTGAGTGAGGCGGAACGCAAGCTGCTGGGTCTGGACAGCAAAAAGCACACCCTCACCGACGGGCAGCGGGAAGCGGTAAAGGCCTACCGGCTGGAACTGCTGCAGGCGGAGCTGCCCGGTTTGCTGGAGGACGTCACCGCCGAGGCCGTGCTGACCAAGGCCCAGAAGGACAACGCCTATCAGGTGCTGATGCGCGGTATTGAAAAGGATGCCGCCGACGCCATCCGGCAGTTCATTTCGGACAACAGCCTGAAGGGCGCGCTGTACTTTACCGACGACTCCACCCGGTACTATCCCTACGGCAGCTTTCTGGCCCACGTTCTGGGCTGTGTGGGCACCGACGAGCAGGGCCTCACCGGTCTGGAGAAGAAATATGACGACATCCTCACCGGCACCGCCGGACGAAAGGTCACCCTGACCGACGCCCGGGGCAACGCTCTTACCGAGGACTACGAGCTGTACTACCCCGCCGAAGAAGGCCAGTCGCTGGTGCTGACCATCGACGAGGTGCTGCAGCACTTCCTGGAGAAAAACCTGGAGATCGCCTACAACGACAACGACGTGCAGGGCTCGGCCATCGGCCTGGTGATGGACGTCAACGACGGCGGTATCCTGGCTATGGCATCCTATCCCGACTTTGATCCCAACGATCCCTTCACCCTGGCGGAGGATGTACAGGCGGAGATCGACGCCATCGCCGACGACGAAAAGCGTGCCGCCGCCCGTTCGGAGGCGGTCTACGCCCAGTGGAGCAACAAGCCGGTGTCCTTCCTGTACTACCCCGGCTCCACCTTTAAGATCATTACCACCGCCGCCGCCCTGGAAGAGGGCCTGGTGAGCAAAAACAGTACCTTCAACTGTACCGGCTCGCTGATGGTGGACGGCTGGAACAAGCCCATCAACTGCTGGAAGCGGCAGGGCCACGGTCATCAGACGCTGGCCGAGGTGCTGCAGAACTCCTGCAACCCGGCAGTGATGAACATCGGCTTCAGCCTGGGTCAAAAGACCTTTACCGAGTACGTGGAAGCCTTCGGCCTGCGGGAAAAGAGCGGCATCGAGCTCACCGGCGAGGCTGTGGGTCTGTACAACATGAGCTCCAACGTTGACCTTGCGGTCTACTCCTTCGGCCAGAACTTCTCCCTGACCCCCCTGCAGATGATCACCGCCGTGTCCGCCGTGGCCAACGGCGGCACCCTGCTGGAGCCCCATATCATCAAGGAAGTGCTCAACGCCGACGGCACGGTGGCCGAAAGCCACCAGCGCACCGAAGTGCGGCAGGTGATCTCGGCCGAGACCTCCGAGCTGATGAAGGATATGCTGGAGAGCGTGGTCAAGGTGGGTACCGGTAAGAACGCCTACATCGCCGGCTACCGCGTTGCCGGCAAGACCGGTACCACCGAAAAGATCGCCGAGCGCAACGAAACCGGCGAAGAGAACTACGTCACCTCCTTCGTGGCCTTCGCACCCGCCGACAATCCCCAGATCGCCGTGCTGATCCTGCTGGATACCCCCACCGTGGGCAATATCTCCGGCGGTATCAACACCGCCCCGGTGGTGCGCCGCTTTCTGGAAGAGGCCCTGCCCTATCTGGACATCGATCCCATCTACACCGAGGAAGAGCAGAGCGCCAAGAACGTACTGATGCCCGACCTCACCGGCATGAGCTTCAGCGAGGCGGAAGCCGCCCTGAAGAAGCTGGGCCTCACCTGTATGAGCCAGGGCAGCGATGCCAAGGTCACCGACCAGGTGCCTGCCCCCAACGCCACCGTTTCGGGCAATACCAAGGCGGTGCTCTATCTGGGCGGCACCAAGCCGGACAAACAGATCACCGTTCCCGACCTGACCCGCCATTCGCTGAGTCAGGCGAAGAACACCCTGCAGAATCTGGGCCTGTACATCCGCGTTTCCGGCGGTGTGTCGGAGGGTACCCAGACAGTCACCAAGCAGGATATCAAAGCCAACACCCAGGTGCCCTACGGCACCGTGATCACGGTGGAAACCACCGATACCTCTCAGCAATCTCATTAAGCCTATCCGACCTTCCTCTGGAAAGGAGTACTTATGAAGTTACAGGATCTGCTGCGGGAGATCGTTCCCACGCGACTGGCCGGCCCTGCCGGACAGGAGATCACCGGGATCTGCTATGACTCCCGGAAGGTCACGCCCGGCAGTCTGTTCGTTGCCATCAAAGGCTTCCAAAGCGACGGCCACGCCTATATCCCCAAGGCGCTGGAACAGGGTGCCTGCGCGCTGCTGGTGCAGGATATGCCCCAGGCGCTGCCCGACGGTGTGACCTGCGTTCAGGTGTCCGACACCCGTGAGGCGCTGGCCCGTGTGGCGGCAGCCTGGTACGGGCATCCCGAACGGGAACTGAAGCTCATCGGCGTTACCGGCACCAACGGCAAAACCACAGTGACCCATTTGATCCGCCATATGCTGGAACAAAACGGCGAAAAGTGCGGTCTTATCGGTACCAACGGCGTGTTTTTCGGCGACGTGGCCCGGGAATCCGCCCGCACCACCCCCGAATCGCTGGAACTGTACGGCATCCTGCGGGAAATGCGGGACGCCGGCATGACCTGCGCCGCCATGGAGGTGTCCTCCCACAGCCTGGTGCTGCACCGGGTGCAGGGCCTGCGCTTTGCCGCGGCTGCCTTCACCAACCTGACCCAGGACCATCTGGACTTCCACGGCGACATGGAGCAGTATTATCTGGCAAAGAAGCTGCTGTTTGACCGCTGCGACACCGCCGTCATCAACACCGACGACAGCTGGGGTGCCCGGCTGGCCGGCGAGTGCGGCTGTGGGAAGATCACCCTGTCCGCCCGGTCGGTGGAGGCCGAACTGGTGGCAAAAAACGTCCGCCTGCTGCCCGACGGCGTGCAGGCGGTGGTGGTACGGGATTGCGACATCGCCCGCATGACACTGGCCATCCCCGGTCTGTTTTCGGTGTATAACGGCCTCACCGCCGTTGGCTGCTGTCTGGCTCTGGGTATGACGCTGGAGCGGGCCTGTGAGGCGCTAGCCTCTGCCGCCGGCATCAAGGGCCGTGCCGAGATCGTGCCCACCGGACGGGACTTCACCGTGATGATCGATTATTCCCACACCCCCGACAGCATGGAAAATATCCTGCGTACCGTCCGCGGCTACGCCAAGGGCCGTGTCATCGGCCTGTTCGGCGCCGGCGGCGACCGGGACAAGGAAAAGCGCCCCATCATGGGCCGCATCGCCCAGACCAACTGCGACCTGGCCATCGTCACCTCCGACAACCCCCGCAGCGAGGAGCCGGAGGCCATCATCGCCGACATTCTGGCAGGCATGGACAGCAAGGCACGGCCCAAGGTCATACCCGACCGCCGCGAGGCCATCGCCTGGGCGGTGAAAAACGCCTGCAAGGACGACATCATCGTCCTCATGGGCAAGGGTCAGGAGACCTATCAGGAGATCCTTGGGGTCAAATACCATTTGGATGAGCGGGAAGAGGTTGCCAAAGCGCTGGCCGACTGAATCCCTTACGACGTACAAAAGACAGGAGCATACCTATGAAAGATCTGATCTATATCCTGCAGACGGCAGGCATCGCCTTCCTGGTGGCCGTTCTGCTGGCACCCACCATCATCCGCAAGCTGCGGGAACTGAAATTCGGCCAGAAGATCCTGGAGGACGGCCCCACCTGGCACAAGAGCAAGCAGAACACCCCCACCATGGGCGGCGTGATCTTTATGATCGCCATGACCCTGGCGGTGCTGACCACCCTGCCCTCCATGGCGGCAAGCCACGACTGGCGCCCCCTGGTGATGCTGGGCCTGAGCCTGGTGTTCGGCTTCATCGGTATGGTGGATGACTGGACCAAGATCAAAAAGAAGCATAACAAGGGCCTTACCGCCCTGCAGAAGCTGCTGCTGCAGATCGCTGCCGCCGTGCTGTTTCTGGTGGTCATGCGTGTTGGCGGCTACCTCAGCGCCAACCTGTACATCCCCTTTGTGGGCGTCACCCTGCGGCTGCCCTGGCTGATCTATCTGCTGTTCAGCGTGGTGGTCATTCTGGGTGCCGACAACGCCGTCAACCTCACCGACGGCATCGACGGCCTGTGCGCCTCGGTAACGCTGGTGGTGGCTCTGTTCTTCTCGGTGGTGTTCCTCCGGAACGGCAACGGCGCCGCGACCTTCGCTCTGGCGCTGGCCGGCGGCCTGCTGGGCTTCTTCCTGTTCAACAAGAACCCCGCACGGGTGTTCATGGGCGACACCGGCTCCCTCTTCCTGGGCGGTGCCGTGTGCGCCATGGCCTTTGCCTATGATATGCCCCTGATCCTGGTGCCCGTGGGTCTGGTCTATATCATCGAGACCCTGTCGGTCATCCTGCAGGTGGGTTACTTCAAGCTGACTCACGGCAAGCGCATCTTTAAGATGGCCCCCTATCATCATCATCTGGAAATGAGCGGCTGGAGCGAGTGGAAGATTGTCATCGTGGCCTCCGCCGTCACCGCCGTTCTCTGCCTGGTTTCTCTGCTGGCATAAGCCCGTTATCCCCGAAAGGAGCTGTTTCCCATCGCCACCAATATGGCCCGTAACAAACAAACGCCGGAACCCATCCAGATGCCGCAAAACCGTCCCCGCAAGGTGGAACGGAGCGAGCCTGTGGAGCGCTGCGGCCATATCGATCAGCCTTTGCTGCTGCTGACCATGCTGCTGCTGTGTATGGGCCTGATCTGCCTGTTTTCCGCCAGCTACGCCAACGCCTATGAGTACCAGGACGGCAACTCCACCTATTTCATCCTGCGCCAGGGCGTGTTTGCTGTTGGCGGCGTGGCGCTCATGCTGGTGCTCTCCAACCGGGACTATCACAAACTGCACTATTTGGCGATCCCCGCGCTGGTGGGGGCCATGCTGGTGATGGCGACCGTCAAGATCCCCGGTATCAAGAATTACTGGGTCACCATCAACAATGCCACCCGTTGGATCCGGGTCCCCGGTATGGGTACCTTCCAGCCGTCGGAGCTGGCAAAGGTGGCCGTCATCCTCAGTTTTTCCAGCCTTGCCGCCATCTTCGGCAAAAAGAAGATGCGCACCCTGCGCTGGGGAATCCTGCCCTTTATGGGCATCATCGGCATTTTCGCCCTTGAGATGTACTGGGAAAAGCACCTGTCCGGCACTCTGATTATCGCCGCCATCGGTATGGTCATCATCTATTTCGCCGGTGCCAACCTGTTCTGGTTCGGCCTGGGCGGTCTGGGCGTGGGCATTGCCGGCGTGTGGTACATCCGCAGCCACGACTACGCCATGACCCGTATCCGGGTGTGGCTGGATCCCTTTATCGAACCCCGGGGCGCAGGCTATCAGGGCGTGCAGTGCCAGCTTGCCATCGGCAGCGGCGGCCTGTGGGGCCTGGGATTGGGCCAAAGCCGCCAGAAGCACCTGTACCTCCCCGAACCGGCCAATGACGTTATCTTCGCCGTCTGGTGCGAGGAGATGGGCTTCGTCGGCGCGGTGGTGCTGGTGGCGGTATTCGCCCTGCTGATCTGGCGAGGCTACTACATCGCCCTCAACGCCTCCGACCGCTTCGGCACGCTGTTGGCGGCAGGCATCACTACCCAGATCGCCGTACAGACCTTTTTGAACCTTGGCGTCACTACCGGCCTGCTGCCGGTCACCGGCGCGTCGCTGCCCTTCTTCAGTTACGGCGGCACGGCGCTGCTGATCCAGCTGGCGGAAATGGGCATCCTGCTGGCCATCTCCCGGGATATGCCGGCACCCCGTGAAGGATAAAGAAAGAAGGAACGTGTTATGAAGATCGTTTTCGCAGGCGGCGGAACGGCGGGTCACGTGAATCCCGCTCTGGCCGTGGCCGGATACATTTGCAAAAAAGAGCCGGACAGCCAGGTGTGGCTTTCCGGCGGTAAGGGCAATATCGAAGAAAAACTGGCCGCCAAGGCCGGCTATCCCATCTACACCTTCCCCCTGAAGGGCCTGTCCCGTGCCAAGAGCCTGGCGGGCATCAAGCAGACCGTGCAGGCCCTGCTGGATATGCAGAAGGCCACCGGTCAGTGCAAGAAGATCCTGCGGGACATTCAGCCCGACGTGGTCATGGGCACCGGCGGCTACGCCAGTTTCCCCATGGTTCGGGCGGCGGCCCAGCTGGGCATCAGGACCGCCGTGCTGGAGGTCAACGCCACGCCCGGCATCGCCACCAAGCAGCTGGCCAAAAAGGTGGACTGCACCATGCTGTCTTTTGCCGAGACCGAAAAGCTGGTACCCGGCGCCAAGCGGTACGAGCTGACCGGCAGTCCCGTGCGGGAGGAGATCCTCCGCTGCCGGGAGAAGGAACACGCTCCGCTGTTTGACAACGGCAAGCCCACACTGGTGTGTTTCTGGGGCAGCGTAGGCGCCAAATACATGAACGAAAAAATGGTGGAAGTGGCCCGTCTGGTAGCCGACCGACAGCAGTTCAACCTGCTGCAGGTCAGCGGCGCCGGTCACTACGGCTGGATGAAGGACGCCCTCACCAAGGCGGGCATCGTGGCCGATAAGGGCAATTTCCGTCTGACCGATTATATTTATGATATGGACCGTGTGCTGGCCACTGCCGATCTGGTGCTGTGCCGCGCGGGCGGCACTCTGTCCGAGCTGTGTGCCGCCGGTACGCCCGCCGTGGTGGTGCCTTCTCCCTATGTGGCGGAAAACCATCAGGAGAAGAACGCCCGCATTCTGGAGGCCGCCGGTGCCGTCAAGGTGCTCACCGAGAAGGAAAGCACCCCCGAGTCCATTTACGACACCGTCTGGGCGCTGCTGCAGGCCCCCGATACCCTGGCAGAAATGGGCAAAAACGCCAGGGCTAAGGCGCAGCCTGACGTGCTGGAGCATATTTATCAGACCCTCAGGAACCTGTAAGAGAAAAATCGCATAAGATGGCTCGAAAGGAGTCATTCTTATGAGTCACTATGTGGTGCAGGGCGGGCAGGCCCTGCGGGGAACCATCCCCATCAGCGGCGCGAAAAACAGCGTTCTGCCCATTCTGGCGGCGACCCTGCTCAACGGGGGCCGCAATGTGTTACATAATTGCCCCGACCTGCGGGACGTGCGCTGGGCCGTTGCCATTTTGGAGCATCTGGGCTGCAAGGTCAGCAGGGAAGGGGACACCGTCACGGTGGATTCCTCCGTGGTGGACCGATGGGATGTCCCCCACGAACTGATGCGGGAGATGCGCTCGTCGGTGATCTTTCTGGGCCCCATTCTGGCCCGCTGCGGCAGGGCGCGGCTGAGCCTTCCCGGCGGCTGCGACATCGGCCAGCGGCCCATCGATCTGCACCTGTCTGCCCTCCGTCGGCTGGGGGTGCACGTCCGGCAGCAGGGAGGCGACATCTTCTGCGAAGCCGGCGACCTGCAGGGCCGGGATATCATCCTCAGCTTCCCCAGCGTGGGAGCCACCGAAAACGCGATGCTCACCGCCGTTGCCTGCGGCGGCGTTACCCGTATCGTCAACGCCGCCCGGGAGCCGGAACTGGCCGACCTGCAGGAGTTTCTCCGCAAGGCCGGTGCCACTGTTTGGGGCGGGGGCGAGAGCGTCATCACCGTGTCGGGGGAGATGCCCCGACGGGACGTGGAGCACACCGTGCTGCCCGACCGCATCGAAACGGCCACCTATCTGTGCGCCGCGGCAGCCTGCGGCGGGGAGATCACCCTCACCGGAGCGGAGCCGGAGCACGTGGGCACGGTGATCCAAAGTCTGCGCGAGGCCGGCTGCCACATCGGCTGCGCCGGCCGAAACATCACGCTGCGGTCGGAGGGGCGGCTTTGCGCCATGCCCACCGTGCGCACCATGCCCTATCCGGGCTTTCCCACCGATGCCCAGGCACCGCTGATGGCGGCGGCCTGCACCGGCACGGGCAATACCCTCTTTATTGAAACCAT
>JAFYPP010000062.1 GCA_017559995.1 Clostridia bacterium
AAGTTCGACGAGACCGTTGAGATCCACATCAAGCTGGGTGTCGACTCCCGTCACGCCGACCAGCAGGTCCGCGGCGCCATCGTTCTGCCCCACGGTACCGGTAAGACCACCCGCGTGCTGGTCTTCGCCAAGGGCCCCAAGGCTGACGAAGCCCGCGCTGCCGGCGCCGACTACGTCGGTGATATGGACATGGTCGAGAAGATCCAGAAGGAAAACTGGTTCGACTTCGAGGTCGTTATCGCTACTCCCGACATGATGGGCGTTGTCGGCCGTCTGGGTAAGGTCCTGGGCCCCAAGGGTCTGATGCCCAACCCCAAGGCCGGTACCGTTACCATGAACGTCGAGCAGGCCATCAAGGACTCCAAGGCCGGCCGTATCGAGTACCGTCTGGACAAGACCAACATCATCCACTGCCCCCTGGGCAAGGTCTCCTTCGGCGCTGAGAAGATCGAAGATAACTTCAACGCTCTGATGACCGCCATCCTGAAGGCCAAGCCCGCCGCTGCCAAGGGCCAGTACGTCCGCTCCTGCGTGGTCGCTTCCACCATGGGCCCCGGCGTCAAGGTCAACCCCGCCAAGCTGTCCCTGGAAGCCCTGGGTCATAAGACTCACTAAAAAATATATTGACAAGCGTCACGCTTGCTGATATAATATTTATGCTCATTCCGGAGACAGCAGGAGAACAGTAAACGACTCAGTCGTCCTGCCGAGGATACAGGCGCATTTTTAAGATGTTTCTGTGCCCTCATGTCCCACCGGCATGAGGGCACTTTTCCTTTTGCAAGTGAATGAGCAAAAGAATAATCACGGAGGTGAAACACGCATGCCTAACGCAAAAGTTCTGGCTGAAAAGCAGGCAGTCGTTGCCGCTCTGGTTGAGAAGATGAAGAACGCCCACGCCGGCGTCCTGGTCGACTACAAGGGCATCACTGTCGAAAACGACACCAAGCTGCGTGCTGAGCTGAGAAAGAACAACGTGGAGTATTCCGTTGTCAAGAACACTCTGACTCGCTTTGCCGCTAAGGAAGTCGGCTTTGACGGTCTGGATTCCGTTCTGAACGGTACCACCGCTCTGGCTATCAGCATGGAGGACTCTATCGCTCCCGCTCGCGTCATTTCTGAGTTCATCAAGAAGAACCCCAAGGTCCCCTTTGAGATCAAGGCCGGTTTCGTTGATGGTCAGGTCGTTGACGTCGAAACCATCAAGGCTCTGGGCGAGCTGCCCAGCAAGGATGTCCTGGTCGCTATGGTCCTGGGCACCATGAACGCTCCCATCGCCGCTCTGGCTCGCGCAATCAAGGCTATTGCCGAGCAGCAGGGCGCCCCCGCCGGTGAGGCTGCCGCCGAGGCTCCCGCCGCTGAATAATTTACATTATTGGAGGTAACTTAAAATGGCTACTGAGAAAGTTATGAATCTGGTTGAAGAAGTTAAGGGCCTGACCGTCCTGGAGCTGTCCGAGCTGGTCAAGACTCTGGAAGAGGTTTTCGGCGTTTCCGCTGCTGCTCCCGTCGCTATGATGGGTGGCGCTGCTCCCGCCGCTGCTGCTGAGGAGGAGAAGACCGAGTTCACTCCCACCCTGACCGAAGTCGGCGCCAACAAGATCGGCGTCATCAAGGTCGTCCGCGAGCTGACCGGCCTGGGCCTGAAGGAAGCCAAGGAGCTGGTTGACAACACCCCCAAGGCCATCAAGGAGAACGTCTCCAAGGATGAGGCCGAGTCCATCAAGGCCAAGCTGGAAGAGGCTGGCGCTAAGGTCGAGATTAAGTAAGTTAACTCTTACGAGTCTTAAAAAGGCAGGAACGAAAGTTCCTGCCTTTTCCTTTTGTTTGCTGACAGCACCGCCAGCCTCTTCCGGCGACCGCGCGGCGAGTGCCGCGCAAGCTCATCCGATCGAGGCGGGTTCCCGCAAAAGCCGGCCTTTTGCGGGAGGACCTGGCGCTAAGGTCGAGATTAAGTAAGTTAATCTTAACAAAGCAAAACGATGCCGGAACCGAAAGGTTCCGGCATTTTTTTGTTATTTGCGGCACCGAGCCCAGGCACTTGGCAATGTTCAGGTCACCTTGTCGTCCAGGGCCGCCTTGTTTTCCGCGGACAGCCGGGGTCCAGGGGCAGCGCCCCCTGGCCGGCTTTTGGGTACTTTTGGGCGGGCCAAAAGTACCGCCCCGCAGGGTCCTGCGGCAGGGTGTGGGGCGTAGGTACCCGCATCCCTCATCGCGAGCAAAGTGCGTCCTTACACCTTCCGGATACCTCTTCTCCGCGGCTTGGGCCTGACTGCCGAAAAGTCACGGGGCTCGGCGTTGGGCAGGCGTGCCGCCAGATGGCGGCGCAGAGCCTCGGCGTATTGGCGGTCAAACTGCTCCACCTTCCTGCGGGTGGCGGCAGCGCTGTCCCCCAGCACAAAGGGGGCAAAACAGGGGTCGATGCCACGCTCCCGCAGCATGGCCGCCGCCTCGTCGGTCAGCTGGCGGTGCTGTTTTTCCTGCCGCAGGCTGTCCAGCTCCCGCTCCAGCGCCAGGGTGTGGGCGGCCTGCTCTTCCTGTGTGGTCTGTTCCTCCTGCTCGGCGGTCTGCTCCGCCGTCTGTTCCATCAGCTCTTCCATGGATCAGGCTCCTTTCTCTTCCTGCTTGCGCAGCAGCTCGCCCTCGGCGTCCTTCACAAAGGGCAGCAGCTCCAGCTTGGTGCGCTGGGATACGGTGTCCCCCAGCAGCTGCAGATTTTCGCAGATGCGGGTCACATCCTGGGGCAGATTCTTGTAGAAGCGGGCCGTGCAGTCGCAGGCCACGGGGGTGCCCAGCAGCTCCAGCGCCTGACAAAACAGGCCCACAATGTGGTACAGGCCCTGGGCGAAGCCCTGCTCCTTGGCGGCACGGGCCTGCTCGATGCCCCACAGTTTGTACTCCAGAGCCACGCCCGACTGGTTGCCGGCAAAGGCGGCATCCTGCAGGTCGGGGGTCATGGTGATGGACAGCATATCCTGCTTGAGGGTGTCCCGCATGAGGGCGATGGTGTCCGGGCTGAGATTCTTCACCACGAACTCCGCCTTGCCGGTGTCCGACAGGCACAGAACACGGCTGCGGTTGGCCCGGTCGATGTCCTCCTGGGTGGTGCCCATGACACCGTACAGAGCCAAAAAGGCGTTGGCCACGCTCTGCATATCGTCCATGGCGCCCGACAGCAGCAGGTTGTAGGCGTCCAGCAGGTCGCACACCGGCTCAAAGTCGCCGGTGCCGTCCAGATTGTTGCGGAAGCGGGTCACCGACATCCCGTGCAGGGGCAGCGACTGATAGGGGCTCATGGTGAGGGCCTTGCCCTGCATCTCCCAATCGCAAACGCAGCCGGGGAGATACAGCTCGCCGCAAGGACCGTCGCCTCTGTCGGCGCACACGCGCACGGCGGCCAGCGGCTCCCGTCGGATGCCGAAGGTCAGCACAAAGGTCTCCAGCGGATCCAACCGTGCCAGCTGGGGGCCCAGCGTGGTGGCATAGGTCAGCAGATACCCCTCGCCGAAGATGCTCATATCCCGGGCGGCGGCGTACAGCATACCGTTGAGGCCGGCCTCCTCCAGGGCGCGGCCCACACGTTCCTGGGCACGGCGGCGGGAAAAGGTGAGGGTGGGGGGCTGCCCCAGAAAATAGCCGGTGTGCACATCGGTGATGTACCTGGCGAAATTGGCGGTCAGCTGATTGTTGGGACGGCCCTGGGCGATGGGGCCCTTGCGGACGCCCTGTCGGCCGTGGTAATATTCGGCCAGCCGGGCTCTGCGGGGGCGTTCTTCCCGGAGAAAGCGCTGCACGTGCTCCTGCAGGATCTCTGGGGTAATGTTGGGGTTTTCCAGTTGGAATGCCATAAAAATACCTCCTTTTTTGTCCATTAAACCCGGTTTTCCGGGAAATTCCCAATGAAGAACTTCCTTGGACTTTTCCGCGCCGGGGTGGGAAAGTAGGACAAAAAGGAGGGATTTGCCATGGAATATATCTGCATGATCTGCGGCCGCAAAAAGCACGTGCTGCGGGAGGGCAAGGTGCTGCTGTGCACCCGCTGCGTCACCGCCCTGGGCCTTGCGCTGGGGGACAAGCTGCAGTCCAAACCGTAAAACAAAAAAGACCCGTTCTTTCGAACGGGTCTTTTTTTATGCTTTTTAGTAAGCGACGCCCCAGTAGATCATGTGCTTGGCAGGCTTGCCGCAGCACACGCACACATCGGCGACCTTCTCCTGCTCCAGAGGCATGCAGCGGGAGGAAACGCCGGCCTTTTCCTTCATCTCCAGCTCGCAGTCCAGCTCGCCGCACCACATGGTCTTGGCAAAGCCGCCCTCGGTCTCCATGAAGGTCTTGACCTCGTCCAGGGTCATGCACACCTTGGTGTTGTTCTCCAGATTCTGCTTGGCACGGTTGTACAGGCCCTCGTGGACGGCGTCCAGCAGCTGGGGCACAACGGTCTCCAGCTCGGCCAGAGGCACGAAGATCTTCTCGCCGTTGTCGCGGCGGCAGATGCAGCACTGGCCCTTTTCCATATCCTTGGGGCCGATCTCCACACGCAGGGGCACGCCCTTCATCTCGTACTCGGCAGCCTTCCAGCCCATGGACTGGTCGCTGGCGTCCATACGGGCGCGGATGCCCATCTCCTTCAGGCGCATCAGCAGATCGCCGGCGGCGTCGATGACGCCCTCCTTGTGCTGGGCCACGGGGATGACCATAGCCTGGATGGGAGCGATACGGGGAGGCAGCACCAGACCGTTGTTGTCGCCGTGGGTCATGATGATACCGCCGATCATACGGGTAGAAACGCCCCAGGAAGTCTGGTGGGGATGATGCAGCTGGTTGTCCTTGCCGGTGAAGGTGATGTCAAACGCCTTGGCAAAGCCGTCGCCGAAATAGTGAGAGGTACCGGACTGCAGAGCCTTCTTGTCGTGCATCATGCACTCCACGGTATAGGTCTCCTCGGCGCCGTTGAACTTTTCCTTCTCGGTCTTGCGGCCCTTGACCACGGGCATGGCCAGCACGTTCTCCAGGAAGTCGGCGTAGACGTTGAGCATCTGGTGGGTCTCCTGACGGGCCTCTTCCTCGGTGGCGTGCATGGTGTGGCCTTCCTGCCACAGGAACTCACGGTGGCGCAGGAAGGGACGG
>JAFYPP010000063.1 GCA_017559995.1 Clostridia bacterium
CTTTGACGATAGATGGATGTTGGGAGCAGTTAAGGTATAGAGCGGCATCCCACCTGCCGTTTCGTGCAGGTCACAATTGATGCATCACGGCTAAAGTGGGGGTTGGCATGGGGAGCTTCGGCTCCCCATGTTTTTTATCCTTCCCGGTGACGGGAGGGATTTTTTCAGCCTTTTTTCAGTAATTCGTAAAAATATTCATAAATTTTTTGCAAAAACACAATACAAACACTATTTTTGCTCTTGCAACGAATGAACAAATCGTTTATAATACCAAGACTGTCCGCTTTCTATACTACTTAATAGTATGGAGCGCAAGCAACATCCAACGAGAGGAAATGATAACCAATGAGTGCATCCAGCAAGAAAAAGCTCCGCAATGCAGAACAGCTCAGCCAGCTGACTGAGCGCCAGCAGGCAGAGCAGAAGGAAGCCAAGAAGCTGAAGGTCTTCTCCATCGCCATGGTGGCCGCCGTGGCCCTGATGGTGGTGTTCGCCATCGGCATCGTCACTTCCAATGCCATCAAGAAGGCAAACATGGGCAAGGCAGAGCGCGAGACCGTCGCCGTCACCATCGGTGACCACCAGATCAGCGCTGCTGAGTTCAACTGCTTCTTTGTCGACGCAGTTTCCAACTTCTACAGCAACTACGGCTCCTACGCCTCCCTGTTCGGTCTGGACGTGACCAAGGCTCTGGACCAGCAGTTCTATGACGAAGAGAACAAGGTCACCTGGGCTGACGAGTTCGTTAACTCCGCCAAGGAGAACGTCAAGGCTGTCTACGGCATCATCGACGAGGCCAACGCCAACGGCTTCACCCTGAGTGACGAGGACAAGGCTTCCATCGACGGCCAGATCGCTACCATGTCCACCTACGCAGCTCTGTACGGCTACTCCAATGTCGACGGTTACATGCAGGCCATGTACGGCACCGGCGCCAACGAGGATGTCGTTCGCGGCTACTTCGAGGCATGCTACACCGCGCAGGCTTACCAGAACGCTGTTTCCGAGGGCCTGGAGTACACCGATGCCGACATCGAGGCAAAGGACGCTGAGAACCCCGCTGCTTTCTCCACCTTCACCTATAACTCCTACTACCTGGCCGCCAACAAGTTCCTGGAGGGCGGTGTCGAGGGCGAGGACGGCACCTTCACCTACTCCGACGAGGAGCAGGCTGCTGCTGTCGAAGCTGCCAAGGCCGCTGCTGAGTCCCTGACCAGCGCCACCAGCGTTGAGGAGTTCAACAAGGCCATCGCAGCTCTGGAGGTCAACGCTGAGGTCGAGAACGCTTCTTCCACCGCATCCACCAACACTTCCTACGACTACGTTAACTCCGTCATCCAGTCCTGGGTCACCAACTCCAAGCGTGAGGAAGGCGACATGAAGGTCATCGCTTCCACCACCACCGACGAGGACGGCAAGGAGACCATTAACGGCTACTACACCGTCTACTTCATCGAGCGCAACGACAACGAGATCCTGATGCAGAACGTCCGTCACATCCTGGCCAAGTTCGAGGGCGGCACCACCGACGACAACGGCACCACCACCTACTCCGATGAGGAGAAGGCAGCTGCCAAGAAAGCTGCTGAGCAGATCCTGGCTGACTGGCAGGCTGGCGAGGCTACCGAGGAGTCCTTCGCTGCTCTGGCAAACGAGAAGTCTGACGACGGCGACGGCACCACCGGCGGCCTGTACGAGAACGTCTACCCCGGCCAGATGGTCACCAACTTCAACGACTGGTGCTTCGATGAGGCACGTACCGCTGGCGACACCGGCATCGTTGAGACCGAGTACGGCTACCATGTCATGTACTACGTCGGCGCTTCCGAGCAGACCTACCGTAACTACATGATCGAGAACACCCTGCGTTCCGAGGCTGTGAATGCCTGGTACACCGAGATCGTTGAGGCTCAGACCCTGACCGACGGCAGCTTCGAGTATGTTCCCGGCGGCATGATCCTGAACTCCGGTTCCACCACTACCAAGTAATTTTCCAAGTATAGCAAACGCCTCCTGTGGAGAAACTTTCCACAGGAGGCGTATTTTTATGCTCATAAATTCTTTAGGAGGCATTGCGGCGGGACTGGCCGCCGGGGCCGTCAACGGACTCTTCGGCGCCGGGGGCGGCATGGTTCTGGTGCCCTTACTGGGATGGCTGACACGGATGGAGGATGAGGAAATTTTCGCCTCTTCCCTGTCCATCATCCTGCCCATCTGCATCGTTTCGCTGGTCTCTTCCGAAACCATCGCGTGGCAGGATGCGTTCGTATGGCTCCCCGGCTCTGCCCTGGGCGGGGTGCTGGCAGGGATCTGGGGCAAAAAGATCCCGGTGAAATGGCTTCACCGGGGACTGGGGATCTTCATTATATGGGGAGGGCTTCGGTATCTTGGATAATTGGGCCGTTACATTATTGGTGGGCACAGCCCTGGGTTTCCTCACCGGCCTGGGCGTAGGAGGCGGGAGCCTGCTGATGGTGTGGCTGACAGCGGTGCTGGGGATGGATGCCATAACAGCCCGGAGCATCAATCTTCTGTTTTACCTCCCCGGCGCAGCCATCGCCATTCTTTTCAAAAAGTCCCAGGGAAAGATCCGATGGAAAAACGTCCTCCCCCCTGCCCTGGCCGGATGCCTCGCCGCAGCAGCCTGTTCGCAGTTTTCCACAGCTGTGGATAATTCCTGGCTCCGGAAAATATTCGGCATTATCCTCATTGCAGCAGGTTTGCGTGAATTATTGTGGAAGGAAAAATAATGTAGGGAACGTCGTCCCCGACGTTCCGTCAGAAAATTCGGGCTCGATGCACGAATTTTCTGCACATGGTTCCGGCTTGCGCCGGGCGGAACGCTGAGGACAGCGTTCCCTACATAACACTGTCAGCTTCTCTTCTTAAAATTGAGGTAACCCTCCAGGATGAGGGATGCGGCCACGGCATCAACGGTGTTCTTACGCTTCTTGCCGTGGTAGTTGTGCTCGGACAGAATATTGTGGGCCTCCACAGTGGTACGGCGCTCGTCCCAGAGGGCGACGGGCAGGCCGGTGGCTTCCTTCAGCTGCTCGGCAAAGGCACGGCAGACCTCGGCGCGGGGGCCTTCGGTGCCGTCCATGTTCTTGGGCAGGCCGCAGACGATCTCCCCTACCATATTCTCTGCGATCAGCTTCTGGATCTCCGCAATGGTCTTGTCGTCCCTGCGGCTGTGAATGACCGTAGTGGAGCCGACGATGGAGCACAGCAGATCGGAGATCGCAATGCCGGTCCGGGCGTCGCCGTAGTCCACACCCATGATTTTTTTCATAATTGATAACCGCCTTTCTTTGGTTTTCCATATCATAACACACCTTCGAAAAAAAATAAAGTTTGGAAGCAAAAAAATAGTTGACATTTGGCGACCCCCGTGGTATGATGACTTCACCTGTGAAAAAAAGGGTTTATTTTTATGCTCATTTTTTCAGCCCCGGGCGGATATGTAGTTGTCCGCTTTCTAAATCTTTCTTTATATAGCCGGGGTGATACAGGGAGGCAGTTTTTTAAGGAGGTGCCGTTATGCGCGTTAAAGTCACTATGAGATGCTCTGAGTGCAAGCAGAGAAACTACAACACCATGAAGAACAAGAAGAATGACCCCGACCGTCTCGAGATGAAGAAGTACTGCAGATTCTGCAGAAA
>JAFYPP010000006.1 GCA_017559995.1 Clostridia bacterium
CTCGATGGGCAGGCCGTGGTTGTCCCAGCCGGGGACATAGGGGGTGTACTGGCCCATCATGGCGTGGGAACGGGTGATAAAGTCCTTCAGGGTCTTGTTCAGGGCGTGACCCATGTGGATGTAGCCGTTGGAGAAGGGAGGGCCGTCGTGCAGGACGAACCGGGGCTTGCCGGCGTTCTTCTCCATCAGGGCGTTGTAAATGTCGATCTTCTTCCAGTTCTCCAGCATGGCGGGCTCCCGCTGGGGCAGACCGGCACGCATGGGGAAGCCGCTTTTGGGCATGTTCAGCGTTGCTTTGTAGTCCATTCTTCTTCTATCTCCTGATTTGTATTTACGGTTTATCGTTCATCGTTTTCGGCATCGTACTGTTTGCCGAAACGCATATCGTTAAAGTTAAAGCGGGGCTTGGGGGTAAAGGGGCTGTCGCCGTAGATGCGGCCGGTATCGCTCTGGGGGTCGGTCTTGACGGCGGGATCTTCGGTTTCCACCTCCAGATCCAGCTCCACGCCGGTGTCCTCCCGGGGAACGGAAACGGGTTCCTCCACAGGCGCTTCCACGGCGGGCTCGGCCTCCACGGCCTGGACCACCTTTTCAAAAATGGCGGTATGCTGGCCCACGGGAGCGGCAGGAGCGGCGGGCGCCTCGGCGGCCTTGGCGGCAGGGGCGGACATGGTCAGCACATCCTCCATCTGGCGGATGCCCAGCTCCATGGCCTTGCGGATCTTCTCGGCATAGGCGGCGTTCAGGCGCTTGGCGTCCTCCAGCCGCTTTTCCTCGGCCTGGACCTGACCCTGCAGGTCGGTGACGCTCTTGGCGGCGTTGACCCGGGCATCCCGGAGGACGCGCTCGGCCTCGGCCTGGGCGCGGCTGACGGTATCCTTGGCGGTGATCTGCGCGTTGTACAGGGTCTTGCGCAGTTCCTCCTCCACGGCGCGGTATTCTTCGATCTTATCCACCAGAACGCGCATTTTGGCCTTCAGGGCGGCGTTTTCCTTGTAGAGAGAGGCGTAGTCGCTCAGCACGGTGTCCAGAAACTTGTCGATCTGGCCCATGTCATAGCCGCCGAATACGGCTTTTTCAAATTTCTGCTCTTGGATCTCCTGCGGAGTCAGCATGAAATTACCCCCTATTTTCTATCTCTTGTTTGGAAGCAAGCGTGTCAAGTGACCGCAAATGCATCCATCGCGGTCACTCGAAGCATATCGTTACAGCAGGCCGGCCAGCAGCGAAAGCGCCATATAGGCGGCCAGGAAGGAAAGATCCAGCGGGAAGCGGTCCATCCCGGGGATCTTATACAGCAGACGGCGGAAAGGATCGATCACCGGTTCCACGATCATGCTGATGGCGTAATACAGCCGGGACTGACGGAGCTGGGGGATCCAGGACATCAGCGCCATGATCAGCATCAGCGTCTGCAGCAGGCTGATGAGGGTGCCCGCCAGAGAGCGCGCCAGCGTATTGAGAGTTCTCACGTTGTCTGCCTCTTTTTAGATATACAGACCGTTGTTTTCCAGCTCGTCGATCAGATCACCCAGAATATCCACGTTATAGGGGGTGATGATGAAGGTGCTGTTGGCCACCTTCTTGATCTTGCCGTCCTGGGCATAGGTCACACCGCTGAGGAAGTCCACCAGGCGGCGGGCAACGTCCTTGTTGGTCTGCTCCAGGTTGAGCACCACAGTGCGGCGGTCACGGAGATGGTCGGCGATATCCACGGCGTTTTCAAACTTCTCGGGCTTCACCAGCACCACGGACAGCTGGGTGGTGGCGTTGATGTTGACCACCTTGTTGTTGCTGTTGCGGCGGAAGTCGGTCACGGGGATGTTCAGGCCGGTGTCCTCCTCGGTCTTGACGGTGCGGCTGCGGCCGGGACCGGCGGAAACGGCTTCCAGCTCCTCCAGGATCTCGTCATCGTCATCCTCGCCCTTGGCCCAGCGCTTGAGATCGTCCATAAAACTCATACTGTGACTCCTTTCAATCAACGGGCAAAAGTGGGCAAAAGACCCACTCCGCCACGATACATCCATATTTATTTTATTATGACGGTTTTTCCCGTCACTGTCAAGCATCAATGAAAAAAGTTCACGGTTTTCTTACCGGATCACCTTATTATCCGCCAGATCACGGCCCTGTACGATCACCCGGTCGTACCGGAACAGGCCCTCCTTGGAGGATTGGGCGCAGGGCACCAGAAAATAGCTGTCGGTGCTGTAGTTCCAGGTCACCGGCTTAAAGGCGGCCACGTTGCCGTCCAGCACGAACACGCCCCACTCCCCTTCCTGCTGGCGCAGGGCCTGGGAGGGCACCTTCAGTCCGCTGTAGCTGCCGCAGACGATATCGATATCCTGCTCCCGGGCGGTGAGGAACATGGGATCCATCCGCTTGCACTTGAGGATGAGGATGGCCTCCTCCCCCACCGTTTCCAGCCGATACACCGAGAGGGTCAGCTTGTCCGCCGACAGCTCGGGGAAATACACCTCCAGGCTGTCCCGCTTCTGCAGCAGGTCGGCCTGGGCCTTGGGCAGCACCACGGCGTAATACCAGTTGAATTCGGTGGTCAGGGTGCCCACGCCGTCGGCGGCGTCGGGCTGCAGGCTCTGCAGCTCGTCGGGGGTCAGGGTATCCAGCCGGTCATAGGTCAGCACGGTCTCGTAGCCGTCCAGACCGCCGGTGAACTAGCCGGCGTCGGGCGCCCGCAGGCTGTCGCTGCCGCCGGAATACTGCTTCTGGTACCCGGCGATCTCCTTCTTCAGGGCGGCGATCTGCTGCTCAAAGGCTTCCTTGTCGTC
>JAFYPP010000064.1 GCA_017559995.1 Clostridia bacterium
AAAGGTATCGGCCTTTACAGCGTCCCACGGTTGGGCGGTATCGCCCGGCTGGGGCGCGATGGGATCGCCCTGCTGCCAGGCGGAGCCTTCCCATTCCGGTAGGGTCGGCGCCTCGGTGGGCGGTTCGGTAGGGGGCTCGGTGGGAGCGGGCTGGGTAAACTGCACGGCAGGCAGCTCGGTGGGCGGCTCCACCGGCTGCGGCTGGGCGGCACAGGCCGACGCGGTCAGAAGCAGTACGGAGAAAAGCAGCGCAAGGATCTTTTCCATAGGCGTCCTCCAACGGTCATTTTTTGGTGCCGTTCAGCACCTTTTGATAGGGCATCAGCATGCCCTCATTCATCTTGTTGCCCATTTTCGCCAGCACCTTGGGGTTAGCCAGTAGGGCGCCTACGGCGTACATCTTCAGCATGGTGGGCCACTGCTTCTGGGGGAAATCGTACTGGCCGTGGGCCTTGTAGAACTTGTGGTCGGCACGCATCATGCCCTGCATGAGCCAGATGAGGTCACGGAAGACCTTCATGCCGCCCACGCCCCAAAAGGTCTGGGGCGGCTGATAATCGTGTTCCAGGGCGAAGGCCAACTTTTGGCACAGCAGGTCGATCTGCCGGTCGGGTTCCTGCTCGTCGGTGGCGACACCTGCCAAAAAGTTGCCGCCCACGCTGGCGCGGGCATCAATGACGGTCTGCAGGTTGGTCTCCCGGCCCAGGGGGCCGGACACCAGATATCCCACCGGGGCGCCCATGGTCACCGTGCGGTGGCCGTTGCAGAACTGCCGATCGTCGTACATCTTGAAGCGGGGGCCCATGGAGTGGTCCTTGATGCGGAAGGCGTAGACGGTGGCGCGGGCGGATTGGATCTCCCGGCGCAAAAACTCGTCGAAGCCGTCGGTGTAGATGCACTTGCCCGACACGGCGCAGCGGAAGCAGCCCAGACAGCCGCCCTGCAGGGGGTATTCCCGGATGTTCACCACCCGGGTGCCGTAGGGCAGTTTGGCCCGGAATCGGGCGATCATGGCCAGCAGGTTGACGTCGGTTTCCTCGGCATCGGTGACGATGACCACCTGACCGGGTTTTTCTGCGCCGTCATCCGCCGCCGGTGTGGCGGGAACGGGAGTGAACGCCGGCTGGGGCTGGGGGCGGGGAAGATAGCTGTCCTGCTCCACGCTCCATAGCAGATACCGCAAAAAGTCCCGGGCCTGCTTCTGTCCATTCCCGGTGAGCAGGTCATCCATATCGGCGGACAGGCCGCCGATGTATTTCAGGCCCAGATCGCCGCACAGATCCTGTACGTAGCGGTGGGCGGTGATGTCGTAAAAATGCTTGGAGGTGGTCAGCTGGGCGGCATAGGTCTCGGACAGGGAAACACCGCTGCTTTTCAGCAGCTCCAGAAACCGATGCAGCTGGCTGGGAGCCAGAAAGGTGTATACGGGATAGGAAAACAGCAGCAAGTCACACTGCTTTA
Source organism: Clostridia bacterium (assembly GCA_017559995.1). Lineage (GTDB taxonomy): Bacteria > Bacillota > Clostridia > Oscillospirales > Butyricicoccaceae > UBA4644. Next base: position 1,462 of record JAFYPP010000064.1, read on the forward strand.
CAGCGTCGATGGCGGAAGTGAAATCCTGCTCCAAAGCCTTGATCTTCTGCCCGGCGTGGAGCACATCGAAGGACACTTGGGGGAACTGCTGCTCCAGATAGCGGACGGTCTGGAGGGTGATGCTGTATTCGCCTTTGGGGCTGCCGTTGATCACGAGAACTTTCATAAAACCATCCTTATTTCACGAAAAACACTTCCGGCTTGCGGTACTGGGCGCACTTTTCGGCAAAGACGGGCGCCCGTTCCTTCCAACTGTCGCTGAAATAGCCTCTGGCCTGCATGGGACAGATGGCGATGCAGGCGCCGCACTGGACACACTTGGCCGGGTCGGTCTCCTGGGGGCGGGCACGGGGAATGGCCCGTCCGGGACACAGGTCGGAACAGGCACGGCAGTTGATGCACTCCTTGTTGGCGGTGGGGTACATGCCGGCGGGCTTGCGGTCGGGGGCCTGTGCCTCGGGATCGCCGGGCAGGGCAAGGGTGAGGGCGTTGTGCCAATCATCTGCCAGCAGCTGGGCGCAGCGGGCGCCGAAGGCGGTCATGGCATCCATGTCCTCCTTGTCGGGGCGGCCTTTGGCCACCTCGGGAAAGATGGAATGTTCGGCCAGAAAGGCGCCGGCGGCGATGACACGGAAGCCCCGGGCCTCCAGCAGCTGCTGCATCTGCAGCAGCGCGTTGTCATAATGGCGGTTGCCGTAGACGGCGGCGATGACGGCAGGGGTGCCGTGTCCCTGCAGCTGCTCCACCCAGGGGCGGCAGATGGCCGGGATAAAGCCGGCGTATACCGGCATGGCCAGCAGCAGCACGTCTCCGGCCGGGATGTCCACCGGGCCGGTGGGCGGTTTTTTCATCCAGTTGTGGAGCTTGGCAGGCAGGCCGATGGCGTTTTTGACGCAATGGGCGCAGGCGGCGGTGGCGCCTTTGCCGCTGAAAAATACGGTGTGCAGTGTCATTTGCGGCCCTCCCAATAACGGTCGATCTCCCCGCGGGCGGCGGCGAGAATGGCTTCGGTGTCGGCGCCGATCACGTCGAGATTTTCGGCGGAAAAGAGCGCCGTCTGCTCAATGGAAAAATAGTTTTTCGCCAGGGCGTCCACGTAGTCAAAGCCCATGTGAGAGGGCAGAACCGGGCCGCCGGCGGTGGAAACATAGAAAAGCCGCTTGGCTTTACAGAGCCCTTGCGGCATGCCGTTTTCGGCGTAACGGAAGGTCACGCCCAGGGCCATCACATACTCCAGCCAGATCTTGAGGGCAGAAGGGAAGGACAGGTCCCAAAAGGGGGCGGCGATGACCACCGTGTCGGCGGCGGCGAACTGCCGGGCGTATTTGAAAATGGGATGCTCCAGGTTGTCCTGGGCGATCATCTTGTCCCGGAGGGCCAGCGTCTTGCCGTTGAGGGGCAGAAGATTTTCCTCGAACAGCCGCAGTTCCTCTGCCGGCGTATCCAGCTTGTCCAACAGATGGCGGGCCAGCTGCAGCGTGCGGGAGCCCTCACGGGGACAGGCGTTGACGAATAACGTATGTTCCATAATGTTCACCTCTTATAGCTTGATAGTAGCACAAACCGGCCCGCCTTTCAAGGATTGCTTTTGAGGACAGGGTCTGTACACCAAAGGGAAAAGATGGTATAATAACTCGTTAGTACATGAGAGAGGAGGTCGGTCTGTGGAAACTGTCAGCGGACTGTCCAACTGGAAACTGACTCTGCGGCGGCATGCCGATCATATCGAGATCCTGCGGGCGGAGACCTGCGACAGCCGGGCGGCACTGCCCGACGAGCTGTTCGGTCTGCCGGTGACCGTGCTGGGAGACCATGCCCTGGCGCCCGGCGCCCGGCCTGTGGAGGGGGAGAGCCTCCGTATCACCTGCGGTCGGGAAGGGGATTGGGACAATCGCCGGCTGCGGGAGCTGACCCTGCCCCAGCATCTCACCGATGTGGAAAATTACGCCTTTTACGGCTGCCGGGGGCTGCAGACCCTCTACCTGCACGACCGGGCCGACCGATGGGGCGGCTATTGCCTGATGAACTGTCGGGAACTGCGGAACATCCGCCTGACCCGGACGGGGGAGCGGCACAGCGGCGCCCTGGCCCTTCTGTGCGGCGAGCTGCACGACGAACTGCAGGTGACGGTCACCGAGACCGACGGGCGGGAGACCCGCTTGGTGTTCCCGGAGTTCGTGGAGGACTACGAGGAAAATGTCCCCAACCACCATTTTGACTACCGCATTTACGGCGGCGGCCACCCCTATCACCACGTGTTCCGGGACAAGCAGCTGGATCTGCGGGTCTACGACGGCCTGTGGGTGACTTTTTTGAAAGAGGCCCACGATCCCGACACCGCCATGCGGCTGGCCTACACCCGTTTGCGGTGGCCTACCGATCTCAGCGCCCGGGCGGAAGAACGGTACCGGGACTATCTGGCCGGACGGGCCGAAGATGTGCTGCTGTGGCAGCTGTCCCAAAAGGACGCCAACGGCCTGCAGCTGCTTCTGGAGGTGCTGGACGCGCAGGGAGAACTGCTGCACCGTGCCTGTGACGAGGCGCGGCGCCTGGGCAACACCGAAGCGCTGGCACTGCTTTTGGAGCGGCAGCACCGTCAGGAACCCAAAGGCTTCGACAAGGAGTTTGACCTGTAACCCGACGAAAGGAGGCCGCTATGTCGGAACAACACAACCAACTGGACACCGTGGGAATGGACATTTTGCTGGCCTCCCGCAATGAATTATACATGAACCTGCCCTATTTGGACGTGGTACTGTGCGGCTTGGACTTTCAGCCAAATCAGGAGATGACCCTCTCTCTGGCCACCGACGGGCAGACACTCTATTACAACGGCAGCTTCTTGGCCGAGCGGTATCTCCGGGGACGGGTGCTGTGCAACCGGGCGTATTTCCACACGCTGCTGCACTGCATGCTGCGGCATCTGGTGAAAAAATACGATAAGGTGCCCGAACTGTGGGATCTGGCCTGCGACGTGGCGGTGGAGAGCATCCTGGACGAGCTGAACTACCCCTGTCTGCACCTTGGCTTTGTCCCTGCCAAGCAAAAGTTTTACGGTCAGTGCCGAGCGGAAATGCCGGTGCTCACCGCCGAGGGCATTTACCGCTATCTGCAAAAGGAAAACTATGACCAATACCGGCTGGCGCAGCTGCAGCGGGCCTTTTTGGTGGATGACCACGGCCTGTGGGCGCCGCCGGAAAAGGAGGATCGGGAGCGGGCACAGCAGCAGGACGACCGCTGGCGTGACCGGTCGGAAAAGACCCAGACCGCCATGGAGACCGTGCTGGCGGGTCAGGCCACCGGCGGCCAGCCCATTCTGGAGCAGGTGCAGGTTGCCACCCGTGAGGACGTGGACTACCGGGCATTTCTGCGGCGGTTCGCCGTGCCGCGGGAGGTCATGGCGGTGGACGGCGACGGGTTTGACTATACCTACTACACCTACGGCCTGCGGCTGTACGGAAATATGCCGCTGGTGGAGCACCCCGAGACCCGGGAGGAAAAGCGCATCGAGGACTTTGTCATCGCCGTGGACACCTCCATGTCCACCAACGGCGAGCTGGTGCGGCAGTTTTTGGCCTGCACCTACGCCATTTTGCGTTCCACCGAGACCTTCACACGCAAGGTGAACATCTATATCATCCAATGCGACAATCAGGTGCGGACCGAGACCCGCATCACCGATCTGGAGGAGCTGCGCCGGTATATGGACAACTTCGAACTGTCGGGCGGCAGCGCCACCGACTTTCGCCCGGTGTTTCAGCGGGTGGAGGAATTGCGGCGGGAGGGCGCGTTCAGCAGCCTCCGGGGCCTGATCTACTTTACCGACGGCATGGGCATCTATCCCCAAAAGCGGCCGCCCTACGACGTGGCCTTCGTACTGCTGGAGGAGCCGCCCCTGTCGGTGAAAATGCCCCCCTGGGCCATCCGCCTTGTGCTGGATACGCCTGCATTGGAGCGGACTGTAAAGGAACTGGACCTGTCACTGGATTCCGATTTTGAAGAACTACCCCAACTGTAAGAGGTGCCGAATATGAACATTAAACAGGCAAAACAGGAGATCCAAAACACCCTTCGCGCCTATATGGCCAAGGACGAACTGGGCAACTATCTCATCCCCACGGTGCGGCAGCGCCCCGTGCTGCTGATGGGCCCTCCGGGCATCGGCAAGACCCAGATCATGTCCCAGATCGCCGCCGAGACCGGCGTGGGTCTGGTGGCCTATACCATCACCCATCACACCCGGCAGAGCGCCATCGGCCTGCCCTTTATCCAGCAGCGTACCTATGGGGAGCAGGAATATTCGGTGACCGAGTACACCATGAGCGAGATTTTGGCGTCGGTGTACGACCTGATGGAAAACACCGGCATCAAAGAGGGTATCCTTTTCCTGGACGAGATCAACTGCGTGTCGGAGACTCTGGCGCCCATGATGCTGCAGTTTTTGCAGTGCAAGACCTTCGGCAACCAGACCCTGCCCGAAGGCTGGCTCATCGTTGCCGCCGGCAACCCGCCGGAGTACAACAAGTCGGTGCGGGACTTTGACGTGGTGACCCTGGACCGTGTCAAGCGCATGGACGTGGCCGAGGACTTTGCCGTGTGGAAGGAATACGCCCGGGCAAAGGGTATCCACGGCGCGGTGGTGTCCTATCTGGACATCAAGAAGGACCATTTCTACCGTATCGAAACCACCGTGGACGGTCTGCAGTTTGCCACCGCCCGTGGCTGGGAGGACCTCAGCGAGATCATTCTGGCCTATGAAAAACTGGGCCTGAAGGTGGACCGTGAGGTGGTGGGACAGTATATCCAGCTGCCCCGCATCGCCAAGGATTTTGCCAACTATCTGGAACTGTATTATAAATATCAGCGTATCTATCACGTGGAGGACATCCTGCAGGGCAGCTGGCAGGCCATCACGGCTTCCGAGCTGCGGGCAGCGCCCTTTGACGAAAAGCTGTCGGTGATGGGCCTTGTGCTGTCCCGCCTGTCGGAGGAGACCCGCAAGGTGCGGCAGCAGGACGAGCTGACCACCGCCCTCCACGGCACCCTCAAGATCTTCAAGGCGGCGCTGGACAACACCGCCCCCCGGCAGGTGCTGGAGCAGCTGGTGACGGCACGGCAGGCCGCCATGAAAATGGCCAAGGATGCCGGTCAGCTGGATAAGGCCGCCCGTGACCTCAAGACCCGGGAGATCAACGCCCTGCAGTCCTACCGCACGGCGCTGGTAGAGGGCGATGTGGCCGACGCCGACGCCTTTGAAACGGTGAAGGGCCTGTTCGTCGCCGAGGTGACCCGCCGCAAGGCGCTGGCGGAGCAGACTTCCGCCATGCTGGACAACGCTTTCGCCTTCCTGGAGCACACCTTTGCCCAAGGACAGGAGCTGGTGATGTTCGTCACCGAGATCACCGCCGGCGCAGACACTTCCTGGTTCGTGGAAAACTTCGGCTGCGAGGCCTATTTCCGCCACAACAAGGAATTGCTGTTCGACCAGACTCAGCAGCGCATCCGGGACAGCATCCTGTCGGCAAAAAGTGAATAAGAAAAGACCCGCGGCAGCCGCCGCGGGTCTTTTTGTTCGGTCGTTATTCCTTTAAACCCAGTTCCTCGGCACCGCAGGTCTGGATGCCGTGGCTGTCCAGCAGGGCCTTGAACTTGGCCTCGTCGGACACACGGAAGACCATATAGGCCTTGCCGTCCACGTGGGTGAACAGGGAGTACATATACTCGATGTCGATCTTGCCTTCGGCCAGCAGGGCCAGCACGGAGGCCACGCCGCCGGGAACGTCGGGCACGGCCACCGCCAGAACGGGGGTCACCGACATGATGTAGCCGCTGTCCAACAGGATGGTCTTGGCCTTTTGCGCCTGATCCACGATCATACGGAGCACGCCGTAGTCGGCGGTCTCGGCGATGGAAATGGCACGCAGGTCGACGCCCGCGTCAGCCAGGATCTTGGTGATCTCGGCCAGCTGACCGGCACGGTTTTCCAAAAATACAGAGATCTGCTGAATACTCATGGGCTCTTCCTCCTTAGATCTTTCTCTTGTCGATGACACGGACGGCCTTGCCCTCCGAACGGGTGATGGACTTGGGGGCCACCAGCTTGACCTTGGCGTAAATGCCCAGCATGGTCTTGAGGGCAACCACCAGGTTCTTTTCCATGGCGGTGATCTTAGCCAGCGAGTCGGAGAAGTTCTCGGGGGTCATTTCCACCTGGACTTCCATGGTGTCGGAATGGTTCACACGGTCCACGATGATCTGGTAGTTGGCGGGGTAGCCCTGCTCCAGCAGGACGGCTTCCACCTGGGAGGGGAAGACGTTGACGCCCTTGATGATGAGCATATCGTCGGAACGGCCCATGGGCTTTGCCATCTTGATGAGGGTGCGGCCGCAGGAGCACTTTTTGCGGCTCAGCACGCAGATGTCACGGGTGCGGTAGCGCAGCAGGGGGAAGGCCTCCTTGGTGATGGAGGTAAAGACCAGCTCACCCTTGACGCCGTCAGGCAGCACTTCGCCGGTGTTGGGATCGATGATCTCGGGGATGAAGTGGTCCTCGTTGACGTGCATGCCGGTCTGCTCTTCGCATTCAAAGCTGACGCCGGGGCCGGTGATCTCGGTGAGGCCGTAGATGTCGTAGGCCTTGATGCCCAGCTGCTTTTCGATGTCACGGCGCATTTCCTCCGACCAGGCTTCGGCGCCGAAGATGCCGGCCTTCAACTTGATCTGGTCACGCAGGCCGCGCTCGTGGATGGACTCGGCCAGATAGGCTGCGTAAGAAGGGGTGCAGCACAGAATGGTGGCACCCAGGTCGGTCATGAATTGCAGCTGACGGTCGGTGTTGCCGGAGGACATGGGCAGGGTCAGACAGCCTGCCTTGTGGGAGCCGCCGTTCATGCCCGGTCCGCCGGTGAACAGGCCGTAACCGTAGGCCACCTGACAGACGTCCTCTTCGGTGCCGCCCACGGCGGTGATGGCGCGGGCGCAGCAGTCCTCCCACAGATCCACGTCATGCGGGGTATAGAAAGCCCCCACGCGCTTGCCGGTAGTGCCGGAGGTGGACTGGATACGGACACAATCCTTGAGGGGTTTTCCCAGCAGGCCGTACGGATAACACTCCCGCAGATCGTCCTTGGTGATAAAGGGCAGCTTCTTCAGGTCGTCCACGCCCTTGATGTCGGCGGGGGTCAGACCCTTTTCTTCCATCTTTTTGCGATAGAAGGGGATGTTGTCCCAAACGTGCTGCACCTGTTTGACCAGGCGTTCATCCTGCCAGGCCCGCATCTGTTCGGGGGAGGCAGTTTCGATCTCGGGCTGATAGTAGCGTTTCATAGTGATTGCTCTCCTTGCTGTATGGGTTGCGGAATACCGGGATTTCGCATGAGAATACTTTACTGCTTTTGTGCACTAAAGTCAATAAAAAGAAACTGAAAAATTGGAAAAGCCGGTGGAAGATCTGGTCTTCCACCGGCAGCGTTTTACGCGTTGCGGCCCATCAGGAAGGCCTGTTTGTTCAGCTCCAGGAATTTTGCGGGGACGCTCTGCTCAATGGCGGTCATCCACTCTTCTTCGGTGAAGTCGAAGTACTTGGACAGACGGCCCATGAGGACGATGTTGACCGCCTTGGAGGAGCCGGCCTGCTCGGCCAGAGCCAGGGCGTCAAAGGCGTCGATGTCCATGCCGGCGGCCCGGATCTTGCCCACCAGCTCGGCGGGGTACTGGGCGGCACCGGTGATGACGGGCATGGGGTTGATCTGCTGGGTAGAGGTGATGATCTTTCCGCCGGGCTTGAGATCCTCGGTATAGCGGGCGGCCTCCAGCAGTTCAAAGGACACGATGAAGTCGGCCTCGCCCTTGTCCACGATGGGGGAGTAGACCTTGTCGCCGAAGCGGACATAGGTGACGACGCTGCCGCCGCGCTGGCTCATGCCGTGGACTTCGGACACCTTGATGTCATAACCACGGGTCAGCAGCAGACGGCCCAGCAGCTTGGAAGCCAGCAGACTGCCCTGGCCGCCAACGCCAACGATCATAATATTCTTGGTTTCCATGGTCAGTCCTCCTTTGCGGCGCTGATGGCGCCCAGCTTGCACAGCTGGCCGCAAACGCCGCAGCCGGTGCACAGGGTGTTGTCGATGATGGCATTGCCGTCCTTCATGCTGATGGCGGGGCAGCCGATCTTCATGCAGCTCTTGCAACCAACGCACTTGGCGGCGTCGATGGTGACGGGCTTTTTGTGCTTGACGTACTTCAGCAGGGCGCAGGTACGGCGGGAGATGATGACGGAGGGCTCGGCGGCAGCCAGTTCTTCCTTGAGGGCGGTGTCGCACTGCTCCAGATCGTAGGGATCCACCACACGGACACGGCGGATACCAACGGCCTTGCACAGGGTCTCCAGATCGATCTTGGTGCAGGGATCACCCTTCAGGTTGAAGCCGGTGGTGGGGTTCTGCTGATGGCCGGTCATGCCGGTGATGGAGTTGTCCACGATGATGACGGTGGAGTCAGACTCGTTGTAAGCGGCGTTGATCAGGCCGGTAACGCCGGAGTGCATAAAGGTGGAGTCACCGATGACGGCAACGGCCTTGCCGCCGCCGGCTTTGGTGAAGCCGTGGAGGCCGGAGATGGAAGCACCCATGCAGATGGTGCTGTCCAGAGCGGCCAGCGGGGGAACGGCGCCCAGGGTGTAGCAGCCGATGTCACCCAGAGCGGTGACCTTATTTTTGGCCAGAGTGTAGAACAGACCGCGGTGGGGGCAGCCGGCGCACATGACGGGAGGACGGGCGGGGATGGTCTCATCCAGCGCCTTGCCCTGGGCAACGCACTTGCCCAGACCGGCGGCGACCTTATTCTGGCTCAACTCGTCCATGCAGGAGAAGGTGTCCTTGCCGGAAACTTCCAAACCCAGGTTGCGGCAGTGATCCTCAATGAAGCTGTCCAGCTCCTCCACGACCACCAGTTTTTCAACGGAGGCGGCCAGATCACGGATCTTCTGCACGGGCATGGGCCAGATCATGCCCAGCTTGAGCACGGGGTACTTGTCGCCGCACACTTCCTTCACGTACTGATAGGAGGTGGAGGAGGTGATGATACCCATGGACTTGTCCTCGCCCTTTTCCAGACGGTTGATGTCGGCGGTCTCGGCCCACTTTACCAGATCGGCGGTGCGCTGCTCCACGATGGGGTGGCGCTTTTTGGCGTTGCCGGGCATCATGATGTACTTGGGGCCGTTCTTCTCATAGGTCTTGCTGTGCTCGGTGCGCTCACCGCACTCCACAACGCTCTGGGAGTGGGAAACACGGGTGCACATCTTCAGCAGAACGGGGGTATCGAACTGCTCGGACAGGTCATAGGCCAGCTTGGCCATGGCCAGTGCCTCGGCGGAGTCGGAAGGCTCCAGCATGGGGATCTTGGCGGCGCGGGCGTAATGACGGCTGTCCTGCTCGTTCTGGGAGCTGTGCATACCGGCATCGTCGGCCACGCCGATGACCATACCGCCGTTGACGCCGGTATAGGAGATGGTGAACTGGGGGTCGGCGGCCACGTTGAGGCCAACGTGCTTCATGCCGCAGAAGGTGCGCTTGCCGGCCAGGCTGGCGCCGAAGGCGGCCTCCATGGCCACCTTCTCATTGGGTGCCCACTCGGCGTAGACTTCGGGATACTTGGCGATGGTTTCGGTGATCTCGGTGCTGGGCGTGCCGGGATAGCTGGAAACAAAGCTGCATCCGGCCTCGAACAGACCTCTGGCAACGGCTTCGTTGCCGAGCATCAGGGTTTTCATGGGGATGTTCCTCCTTTATGGAAAGGGATTAGTGACGGTTCAAAGAGTGCTTCGCGGTAACGGTGACGGGGATATCGTAGCAGGAGAACACCTGCTCCAGGTGGTTATTGTCGGGTTTCTTGGTAAACAGGCTGACGACGGGAACGATGATCAGGCCGGCGATCATGCAGAAGGCACCGGCGTTGATGGGGCTCTGCAGCATAACGGGGAAGAGGGGCTTCGCCACGGTGTTGGCCAACATGACCACGGTGGAAAACAGGAAGCTGGCCCAGCAGCCGGCGGAAGAGGTCTTTTTCCAGTACAGACCGAACAGGAAGGGGGCAAGGAAGGCACCGGCCAGAGCGCCCCAGGACACGCCCATCAGCTGGGCGATAAAGGTGACGTTGGATCTGTACTGCACGATGGCCAGCACCACGGAGATGGCGATGAACACCACGATGAGAGCGCGGATCCAGCGCATCTGCTTCTTTTCGTCCATATCGCGGATGACGTTGTCCTTGAGGAAATCCAGCGTCAGGGTGGAACTGGAGGTCAGCACCAGAGAGGACAGGGTGGACATGGAGGCGGAAAGCACCAGAATGACCACCACGGCGATGAGCACGGTGGGCAGACCGGACAGCATGGTGGGGATCACGACGTCATAACCGCCCACGGGGACGCCGGCCTCGGTGACGCCGATCTGCTCGGTGAACAGTCGGCCAAAGCCGCCCAGAAAGTAACAGCCGCCGGCCACGATGGCAGCGAAAACGGTGGAGATGATCATGCCCTTGTTGATGGCCTGCTCACTTTTGATGGCGTAGAACTTCTGCACCATCTGGGGAAGGCCCCAGGTGCCCAGCGAGGTCAGCAGCACCACGCCCAGCAGATTGACCGGGTCGGGGCCGAAGAAGGAGTTGAAGATGCCGGGAGTCTGGGACACCAGCGGATCGCTGACCTGGCCCAGTTTGTTGAGGGCCTCCAGAAAGCCGCCCTGGGACTTGAGCACGGCAGCGATGACGGCGAAGATGCCGCCGATCATGATGATGCCCTGGATGAAGTCGTTGATGGCGGTGGCCATGTAGCCGCCGGCGATGACATAGACGCCGGTGAGGATGGCCATGACGATGACGCAGACAGCGTAATCGATGTCAAAGGCCATGCCGAACAGTCGGGACAGACCGTTGTACAGGGAGGCGGTGTAGGGGATCAAAAAGGTGAAGATGACGGCAGAGGCGGCGATCTTCAGGGGCTTGCTCTGGAAACGGCGTTCAAAGAACTGGGGCATGGTGGCCGAATCCAGATGCTGGGTCATCACGCGTGTACGGCGGCCGAGGACGGCCCAAGCCAGCAGGGAGCCCAGCAGGGCGTTGCCGATGCCGGCCCAGGTGGCGGCAATGCCGTACTTCCAGCCGAACTGACCGGCATAACCGACAAAGACCACTGCGGAGAAATAGGATGTTCCATAAGCGAAAGCCGTGAGCCAGGGACCGACAGAGCGGCCGCCCAGAACGAAACCGTTGACATCGGTCGCGTTTTTACGGCAATACAGGCCCACACCAATCATAACGGAGAAAAACACGATCAGCATCGACAGCTTAATGAACATAAAGATTTACGCCTCTTTTCTTGATTTTGCACCTAATACAAATATTTGTCAATGGGAAACGGGGATCAGCCGGTGATCTGGGCCTCCACCAGAGGAGTCTGGCAGTAACGGGCGCGGAGGACAGGCTTTTCGATCTTGCCGGTGGGGTTGCGGGGAACGTGCTCGAAGATGATCTTCTTGGGACGCTTGTAGCGGGGGAGACCTTCGCAGAAGGCGTTGATCTCGTCCTCGGTACAGGTCATGCCGTCCTTGATCTCGATGATGGCGGCAGTGATCTCGCCCAGACGGGGATCGGGCAGACCGATGACGGCCACGTCCTTGATCTTGTCGTGGGAGCGGAGGAAATCCTCGATCTGGACGGGGTAGATGTTTTCGCCGCCGGAGATGACAACGTCCTTTTTACGGTCTACCAGATAGATGAAGCCGTCCTCGTCCTCACGGGCCATGTCGCCGGTGTAGAGCCAGCGGTCGTGGAGCACTTCGGCGGTGGCTTCGGGGTTCTTGTAGTAGCACTGCATGACGCCGGGGCCATAGACGGCCAGCTCGCCGACCTCACCCTGCTTGACGGGGTTGCCCTGCTCGTCGATGATCTTGGTCTTCCACAGATAGCCGGGCTTGCCGATGGCGCCCACCTTGTGGATGTTTTCCATGCCCAGATGGACACAGCCGGGGCCGATGGATTCCGACAGACCGTAGTTGGTGTCGTACTTGTGATGGGGGAAGAGCTTCATCCAGCGGTTGATGAGGCTGGGGGGCACGGGCTGGGCGCCGATGTGCATCAGACGCCACTGGTCCAGATAGTAATCTTCCAGCTTCAGGCGGCCGGACTCGATCTCGTCCAGCAGATCCTGGGCCCAGGGTACCAGCAGCCAGACGATGGTGCATTTTTCCTCGGTGACGGCACGGAGGATCCACTCGGGCTTGACGCCGCGGAGCAGAACGGCCTTGGAGCCGGACAGCAGAGAGCCGAACCAGTGCATCTTGGCCCCGGTGTGGTACAGGGGAGGGATGCACAGGAACACGTCGTCACGGGTCTGGCTGTGGTGGCTCTGCTCGGTGCGGCAGGAGCTGACCAGCGCCCGGTGGTTGTGCAGAATGGCCTTGGGGAAGCCGGTGGTGCCGGAGGAGAAGTAGATGGCGGCGTCATCGGTGTCTTCCAGCAGTACGGGAGGGGCGCTGGAGGAGCAGTAGCCGGTGAGGCGCATACAGTCCTCGGCATAGGTGGGGCCGTCCTGACCCACGAAGAACAGGGTCTTCACCATGGGCAGGCTGTCGGCGATGGGATTCATACGGGAGATGAACTCCGGGCCAAAGACCAGAACCTCGGCGTCGGCCAGATCCAGGCAGTATTTGATCTCGTCGCTGGAATAACGGAAGTTCATGGGGACGGCCACGCAGCCGGCCTTCAGGATGCCGAAGTAGATGGGCAGCCACTCCAGACAGTTCATCAGCAGGATGGCAACCTTGGTGCCCCGCTTGATGCCGCGGCTGAGCAGCAGGTTGGCAAAGCGGTTGGCGCGGCTGTCAAAGTCCCGCCAGGTCAGCTCACGGCGATAGGGTGCGTCGGGGTGGGCAGAGGCGATCAGGTTCAGTTCACGCCAGGTAGAGGCCTGGTCCCGTTCATCGGACGGGTTGATCTCCACCAGGGCAGATTCCGCGCCGTACAGGCGGGCGTTTCGTTCCAGATACTCGGTAATGATCACGTTTATCGCTCCTTTTTTTATAGGTGAGGGAAATAAAAAAGCCCTCTGCAACACTGCAGAGGACGAGAAAGCTTTCCCGTGGTACCACCTCAATTTACCGTCCAAAGGACGGCCTCTCGGATCCAAACAGATCCCAGCGCGATATCGGGCGCACCCGTCTTTGCCTACTGCGGGGGTTTCGGCAAAGCCGCTCGGAAAGGTATTCGGATACCGGTTTCCCACTGCCTTGCACCAACCGGCAGCTCTCTGCGGGAGCATCGCGGAATCCTACTTGGTTTCTTCATCGCGTTTGTTCAATTATGAGTGTACTTTATCACTTTTTGGTGATGAAGTCAATAGAGAATTTCTGATTTTTTTGTAAAAGATTCCGCCCTGGCGGAAACCGCCCCGGGGTCTTGACATCCGCTTTTTGCGGTGCTAAATTGTACTCATCATCACTATCAATGAAAGGGAGGATCCTCATGAAGTTTCCCGTTACCAAAAACCCCAATCCCGGCACCATGCCCGAAGCTTCCAAGCTGGGTTTTGGTTCTGTGTTTTCTGATCATATGTTCCTCATGGACTACAACGCCAAGGACGGCTGGCATGATGCCCGCATCGTGCCCTACGGCCCCCTGTCCCTGTCTCCTGCCGCCAGCGTGCTGCATTACGCCGGTGAGGTGTTCGAGGGCCTGAAGGCCTATCGCCGCAAGGACGGCAAGGTCCAGCTGTTCCGTCACGACGCCAACGTGGAGCGCCTGAACATCTCCGCCGAGCGTATCGGCCTGCCCCAGGTGCCCGTGGATGTGGCCATGGCCGCCATCGAGCAGCTGGTGGAACTGGATCAGGCCTGGGTGCCTTCCGCTCCCGGCACTTCTCTGTACATCCGTCCCTTCCTGTTCGCCACCGATCCCGCTCTGGCCCTCCACGGTGTCCACGAGGCCATGTTCGTCATCATCCTGTCTCCCTCCGGCAGCTATTACGCCGAGGGCCTCAACCCCGTGAAGATCATGCTGGAGACCGAGGACGTCCGTGCCGTCCGCGGCGGTACCGGTTACACCAAGTGCGGCGGTAACTACGCCGCTTCCAACCGCGCCGGCGACCGTGCCATGCAGAAGGGCTACTCCCAGGTGCTGTGGCTGGACGGCGTGGAGCGCAAGTACGTGGAAGAGGTCGGCGCCATGAACGTCATGTTCAAGATCGACGGCAAGGTGATCACTCCCATGCTCACCGGCTCCATCCTGTCGGGCATCACCCGCCGCTCCTGCATCCAGATGCTCAAGTCCTGGGGCATGGAAGTGGAAGAGCGCCTGATCTCCATTGACGAACTGGTGGAAGCCGCCGAAAACGGCAAGCTGGAGGAAGCCTGGGGCACCGGCACCGCCGCCGTCATCTCTCCCATCGGCGAGCTGTGCTACAAGGATGTCAAGTACACCATCAACGGTTTCGAGATCGGTCCCACCGCCCAGAAACTCTATGACGAGCTGACCGGCCTGCAGTGGGGCGACAAGCCCGATCCCTTCGGCTGGACCAAGGTCATCGGCGAATAAACGGCAAAACAAAACCGCCGCTGAGATTTCTCAGCGGCGGTACTTTTTTACTTCTTGGCCTGTTCGAACTTGTTTTTCTTTTCGGGGATGACGTAGATGAACAGCAGAGAGGACACCAGCAGCAACATGGGATAGAACAGGAAGGGCATGATCTGGAAAGCGGTGACACTCTGTTCCATGTTGGCGGCGGCGGTGATGGCCACCAGCATCTGGGCACCGTAGGGGATAACGCCCTGGAAGATGCAGGAGAAGGTGTCCAGGATGGAAGCGGTCTTTCGGGGAGAAATGCCGTAATCCACGGCCATCTCCTTGGCGATGGGGTTGGCCATGACGATGGCGACAGTGTTGTTGGCGGTGGCGATGTCCATGGCACCGACCAGCAGGCCCATGCCCAGCAGGCCGCCCTTCTTGCCGCGGAAGACCTTCTTGATGCCGTACAGCAGGGCGTCGAAGCCGCCGTGTTCACGGATGAGGGCGCACATGGCGGCAACCAGGATGGCGACCATGGAGGTCTCGAACATACCGGAAGCGCCGGAACCCATGGAAGCCAGCAGATCGGTGGGGGCGATGGCGCCGGTGGCCAGCATGATCACCGAACCGGAAACGATACCGATGAGCAGCACCACGAAGACGTTGATGCCGATGATGCCGCCGATGAGCACCAGCACGTAGGGGATGATCTGGATCAGGTCATATTCGTGGGAAATGGTGCCGGCGATGTCCTGATTGAAGGAGAACACCAGAATGAGCACCAGGGTCGCCAGAGCGGCGGGCAGAGCGATGCCGAAGTTCTCCTTGAACTTGTCCTGCATCTTGCAGCCCTGGCCGTTACAGGCGGCGATGGTGGTGTCGGAGATAAAGGACAGGTTGTCGCCGAACATGGCGCCGCCCATGACGGAGCCGATGCACAGCGGCAGGCTGAAGCCGGAGGCGGCGGACAGCGCCACGGCGATGGGGGTGATCAGGGTGATGGTACCCACGGAAGTACCCATGGCGGTGGAAACAAAGCAGGCCACCACGAACAGAACGGCCACGGAGAACTGGGCGGGGATGATGGACAGCAGGAAATAGGCCACGCTCTCGGCGCTGGAACGGCCCACCACACCCACGAAGATACCGGCGGTCATGAAGATCAGCAGCATGGTGACGATGTTGGGGTCACCGACACCTTTGCCCATGAGGACGATCTTGTCGTCGAAGCTGACGGACTTGTTCTGCATGCAGGCCACCAGCAGGGCGATGAGGAAGGTCACCACGATGGGGATGTTATAGAAACCCATAGGGATCTTGAGTACGTACTCAAACAGAATGCCCATACCCAGGTACAGGACCAGGAACACGCCGATGGGCAGCAGCGCCTTGAAATTGCCTTTTTTCATAGAAAAAGACCTCCAATGCCAAAGTTTTATCGTAGCAGATGAAATATAACACGAAAAAACAGAAAAATCAAGGGGCGGTGAAGGGAGACTACCGCTGCGCCGACAGCTTCAACTGCTTTTCGGGCCAAAGGGCGGCGGCATTTTTTTGAACGGCGGTCAGCTGCTGTCTGTTCCAGTGGGCAAAGGGGGTGACTTCGATGCGCCGAGGCAGCTCCTTCCACTTGCCCAGCACCGTGCCGTCCAGCAGCAGGGTGGGGAACACGATGCCGGTGTTGTTGAACACCCGCTTCAAATGCTCGGGCGGCAGAAAGGGGCTTTCTTTTTTCTCGTACCCCAACAGCAGCGGATCGAATCCCGCCAGAAACAGGCAGCGGGAGAGGGGCGGCAGCGCCGCCGGCTCCTTTAAATAACAATAGGTCTGCTCCCGGCAGAAAACCGTTCTGGGAGAAAGTCCGGTCAACAGCTGCTTGAGATCCCGCTGGGTCCAGCGGAAAAAGTACATCATATCGTGCAGGGACACCGGTCCGTAGTGGGTGAGATACCGGCGCAAAAGCTCGGTTTTTGCCTGATCCGCGTCCATGGGCGTGAAGGCCGGGCAGCGGATGTAAGCCCGGTTTTCCCGGGCGCTGAGGCAGAGATGGCCGCTTTCGGCCAGCATACGGATGACACCGCCCCAGCCGTCGAATACCCAGGGCTCCTCCGCGTCGGTCATGCCCCGCTCCCGGCAGAGGGCTTTCAGGTCATCCCGGGTAACGGGGACAGCCGAAAGGGCATCCCGCACAACGTCGGCGAAAAAGGCCATGCGTTCTCTGGAAACCTCGCAGCCGTGACCGTACCGCCACTGGCCGTACGGGGTATCAAAAAAGTCACATCGGCCTTCCGGGAGGTACAGCGGCAGGTCATCCGCCGGGAAAAGATGCAGCGTTCCCCGTAAAGTCCAGGACTTTACAAGCCCATCCATTTCCGGGTTATCGGAGCGAATTGACAGGGCGTGGACGGCATTGGCGGCGTACTGGGCCTGGATGCCGCACAGACCGCCGGTCACGGCGGCAGGGGCGCCCTTTTCGGCGAGAAACTGCGCCTGCAGGCGCCATTGTTTCAACTCCCGGAGGGTTATTTCCACAGCCGCTCGACCTCGCTTTCGCCCACAACGGTGATGCCGTTGGCCTTGAGCAGGGCGGCGGTGACGCCGTCGCCGGCGATCAGGCTGCGGGAAAAACTGCCGTCGTAGATCTCACCGCTGCCGCAGGAGGGGCTGCGCTCTTTGAGGATGGCGCAGGTGCAGCCGTACAGCCGCGCCAGCCGCAGGGCCTCTTCGGCACCCCGGCAGTACTGGTCGGTAACGTCCACGCCTGCCTCGGTGAACACGCCGCCGTTTTTGCGCTCGGCAGGCGGACGGGACGTGGCGAGGCCACCCATTTGCTCGGGGCAGACGGGGATGAGGGTATGGGCGGCCATCAGCGCGAGCACCCTGTCGTTGGGCTTGCTTTTGCCGTCGTAACGGCAGGGGCAGCCCAGCAGGCAGGCGGATACCAGGATCTTCATTTGACTCGGGCCTCCCAATCGGCCTGCTTGAAGCCTACCAGCACGAAATCCTTGCCGATGAGCAGGGGGCGCTTCACCAGCATGCCGTCGGTGGCCAGCAGGGCGAACTGCTCGTCCTCGGTCATGGTGGGCAGCTTTTTGGTCAGCTCCAGGGCGCGGTACTGCAGGCCGGAGGTGTTGAAGAACTTTTTCAGGGGCAGACCGGACAGGGCGTGCCACTGCCGCAGCTCGGCTTCGGTGGGATTGTCCGTCTTAATGTCACGGAGCGCATAAGAAACACCTGCTTCGTCCAAATAGGCCTTGGCCTTCTGGCAGGTGGAGCATTTGGGATAACAAAGGAACAGCATGCAAAAACCTCCTTGTTTTTTGTTGCCAGTATACCATATTTTCGACGATTTGCACATAAAAATGCGAAAATCCGTGAATAATGCTTGATTTTGGAAAGCGATTTGCCGTATAATGAAACAAAGGAGGCGTGCTATGAAAGCGAAGTTGTCTTACTGGTTGTTTGTTGCCGCCAATGCCGCCCTTGCGGTGCTTTGGATAGCAGACGGTAAAACGGCTTATGAGATCGGCGGGTATTTGGCCCTCATCGGCTTGGTGCAGGCAGTCATGACCATTGGTGCGATTGTTGCTCCCGGTTGCTGGGCCGTGCTGTTGCTCACCGGAACGCAGCTTCTGTCACAGATGTCTTTTTTGTTTGTCAGTACCGCCCTGGTCGGCAAACGGGCACTCATCCTCAGTGCGTTGTGCATGGTGTGGGGATTGATCAGCCTGTATGGCGAGTGGGTGCGGCGCAATCCATTACAGGAATAAAATCAGGAGGAATTGTTTATGGGTAAGTTTGTTATGCGCAAGACCAACACCGGTTTCAAGTTCGATCTGAAGGCCGGAAACGGTGAAGTTATCGCCACTTCCGAAGTGTACGCCGCTGAGGCATCCTGCAAGAACGGCATCGAGTCCGTCCGCAAGAATGCTCCCATCGCCGCTGTGGAAGATCAGACCGTGGAAGGCTACGCCGCCCAGAAGCATCCCAAGTTTGAGATCTATACCGACAAGGCCGGCGAGTTCCGTTTCCGCCTGAAGGCCACCAACGGCCAGATCATCGCCGTCAGCGAAGGCTATAAGGCCATGGCATCCTGCAAGAACGGCATCGAGTCCGTGAAGAAGAACGCCCCCGAGGCTCCTGTTGTTGTAGAGGAATAATGCATGGATGAGATCAAGGATCTGATCAAGAAGTTGGCTGATAAGGTTCAGAGCGACGACGAGATCAAGGAACTGTTCAAGAAGGAGCCCATTAAGGCTGTGGAAAAGATCCTGGGCGTGGATCTGCCCGACGACGTGGTGAAGAAGATCATCGCCGGCGTCAAGGCGTCCATCACCGTGGAGGATGCCAAGGACCTGCTGGGTTCCCTGAAGAAACTGTTTTAAACAAAAAGCACCTGCGAAGGCAGGTGCTTTTCTTTGTTTGCGGCAAGAAAAAAGAACGCTGCGGCTGCAGCGTTCTTTAAAACTCTTCTTACAGAGCGGCCTTGGCCTTCTCCACCAGAGCGGTGAAAGCAGCCTTGTCGGCGACAGCGATCTCAGCCAGCATCTTGCGGTTCAGATCGATACCGGCCTTCTTCAGACCGTTCATGAAACGGCTGTAGTTGATGCCGTTCATCTTGCAGGCGGCGGAGATACGGGAGATCCACAGCTTGCGGAAGTCACGCTTCTTCAGCTTACGGCCGACATAAGCGTAACGCAGGGACTTCATAACCTGCTCGTTAGCAACCTTAAAGTGGTTCTTCTTATTACCCCAGTAGCCCTTAGCCAGCTTGATAATTTTCTTTCTTCTCTTGCGCGTCATCATCGCGCCCTTAACACGTGCCATGTTTTAAATCCTCCTTCTGACTCAGGGTTTACTTATAGGGAACCAGACGCTTCAGGGTGGGTGCGGTGGTGGCACCGGCCATGAAGGCCTTACGCAGGTGGCGCTTACGCTTGGTGGACTTGCAGCCCTTGATATCGTGGCGTCTGTTAGCGCTGTTCAGCTTGACCTTACCAGTCTTGGTGACAGAAACACGCTTCTTAGCGCCGGAATGGGTCTTGAGTTTCGGCATGGTTGTGCTCCTTCCTTTTTACAAAAGCGATATGCTTAATTTGACGTATGGGATTTATTTCTTGGGGGCGATAAACATCAGCATCTGGCGGCCTTCCAGCTTGGCTGCCTTTTCGACAGTACCAAACTCGGCGCAAGCTTCAGCGAAGCGCTGCATCACGTTCAGACCGATGTCGGTATGAGCCATTTCGCGGCCGCGGAAGCGGATGCTGGCTTTGACCTTATCACCGGAACCCAGGAACTTTTCGGCCTGCTTGACGCGGACGTTGAAGTCGGCCACGTCGATCTTGGCGGACAGACGGACTTCCTTGATATCCACGACCTTCTGGTTCTTGCGGGCTTCCTTTTCCTTCTTGGCCTGCTCAAAGCGGAACTTACCGTAGTCCATAACGCGGCACACGGGGGGCTCGGCCTTGGGGGCGATTTTTACCAGGTCCAGACCGCGCTGAATGGCGGTATCCATGGCCTGCTGGATGGAAACGACGCCCAGCTGGGAACCGTCGCTGTCGATCAGTCGAACTTCCTTATCACGAATCTCTTCGTTGATCTGATGCTCCAAAGTGCTAATGTTTGCACACCTCCTAAAAAATCAAAAAACGGGCGGCAAAATTGCCGTCCGAACAAACGCACCCACAGATCCCTTTTGTGCCTGTGGAATACGGAATTGTTAACCTCTTCTTCGTGAATGGAGGTGAGGACGGCAGTCCTGCTTTGTTTTACCTTGGATACTATATCAGCATCCGACGGAAATGTCAATAGCTTTTTTGAATTTTTTACCGACAAAAGAACGTTGCATTTCCTATGGGGATATATTATAATAGAGCCAACAAAAAATCAAGTGGAGGACCACAGATTATGAGTGAAGAATACGGCAATAACTTCGTTGTGCTGACCGATGAAAACGGCAAGGAGATCGAGCTGGAGCATCTGGACACCGTGGAGTACAACGGCCAGACCTATATGGCCTTTATCCCCGCTGACATGAATCTGGACGACGCCTATGAGCTGCTGATCATGAAGGTCGAGCTGGAGGACAACGGTGAGGAAGCCCTGGTCACCCTGGACGATGAGGACGAAGAGGCTGAAATGTTCCAGATCTTCTCCGAGCGTCTGGAAGAGACCTTCGAGGACGAAGAATAAGAGCACCGTAAAAGCCCCGTCGGGCGGGGTGCGGGTTTTTGATTTAACCTACAATGTGTTACACGGGATTGCGTGTCCATGCCCCGTTGGCAGACCTCCCGCGCTTGCGCGGACGCTGGGAGCCGATTAAAGGTATGGTAGCTTGCCCACCTGCTTAGCGGGTTAAATAACACAGCTCGCATCCCGCCGGACGGGGCTGAAATTTATCTGCAGAGGGCAGTCCGCGGGACTGCCCTTTCCTGTTCTATGAAATAAGGAGGATATGAGATATGGCAAAATTACAGTGGAAACCCGGCACGCTGCTGGCTCCCGCGCCCCCCGCGCTGGTGAGCTGCGGCACCATGGAAGAACATAATGTGCTCACCGCCGCCTGGACGGGTATCGTCAACAGCGAGCCGCCCATGACCTATGTGTCCATCCGGCCCCAGCGTCACTCCCACGGCATTATTTCGGAGACCCGGGAGTTCGTCATCAACCTGCCCTGCGAGGCCATCGCCCGGGCCACCGACCTGTGTGGTGTGAAATCCGGCCGTGACGTGGACAAGTTTGAACTGGCCGGCCTCACCGCCGAGCCGTCCAATCTGGTAGCGGCTCCCGGCATCGCCGAGTGCCCCATTTCTCTGGAGTGTAAAGTCCGTGAGATTTACAAGCTGGGCAGCCACGATATGTTCCTTGCCGACATCGTGGCGGTGGATGTGGACCCCAAATACGTGGACGAAAAGGGCGCGCTGCATATGGAAAAGGCCAACCTGCTGGCCTATGCCCACGGTTCCTATTACGGTCTGGGCAAGCAGCTGGGCACCTTCGGCTTCTCCGTACGCAAAAAGCCGGTGAAGAAGTATCACCGCCCCGCGAAAAAGAAATAACGGAAAAAGTTTTCGACAAAGTCTTGACCTTCAAGCGGCTTGAACCTGTAAGATGAACGCAAAAGGAGGTCTTTTTATGACGATTTATGAGTTGGAAAAGCGCAGCGGCGTTTCCCGACCCAACATCCGCTTTTACGAAAAGGAGGGGCTTCTTGCGCCCAAACGGCTGCCCAACGGCTACCGGGATTACGGGGAGGAAGAGGTCGGCCTGCTGGCACGTATCGTTCTGCTGCGAAGGCTGGATATGCCGCTGGATGCCATCCGGGCGGTCATCGGCGGGCAGCTGCCGCTGGCATTGGCCTTGGAACATCAGCAGGCGATGCTGGCGCAAAAACAGGAGGAAACGCAGCAGGCGCGGCAACTGTGCACCGCAATTCAGGCGGATGGCGTATCTTTTGGCCAGTTGGAGCCGGAGCGCTATCGCGCACAGCTGCCTATGCGTGCGGATGGACGGCTGCTGCCGCCGGGACAACCCGGTTGGGAACCGGCCAATGGTCATTGGATCATGCGGTTTATCGCATTTGTGGTGGACCTTACCGGCCTGTCCCTGATCTGGGAGGGGTTCCAACTTTACCTGCTCCGCATGCCGGAATTGGAAGGCTTTTTTTGGAACGCCGCCCACTACGCCTTTCTCACCGTGGGCTTTGTGGTGTACGAAAGCGTCATGCTGTGGTGCTGCGGCGCTACCGTCGGCAAGCAGCTCATGGGCCTGCGCGTGATGGCCGCAGGGGAAAACGGCCCCGGCGAGCTGACAGTGGGATCGGCCTTTCGACGCACGCTGTGCAAACTGGTGTTTGGCCTGGGCCTGCGGCTGCCGGTGTTGAGCTGGGCCGCCTATCTGCTTGCGGTGCGTCGGGCGAAAAGCGGCAGGGCGCAACCTTGGGATGAGTCTTGCGACTATACCGTCAAAGATCGGGGAGAGCGATCCGGCTGGGCCTTTATGACCCTTTTGCTGATGGCGGCCATGGTAGCGGGAACGGTATGCATGCGCATGGATGCCATGAATCCGCCGCATACCAACGATTCGGCAAGTCACAGCGTCCGGGCTTTTACCGAAAATGTCAACGACCTCATTCAGTTTCATACGGACTACGATCTACGGTTCCATGAAGACGGCACCTGGTCAGGCGCGATGGCGGGGATGGATCTCTCGGCGTTTACCGTGACCTTTGAAGAAGGGGATCATCGGCAGATTTCCCGGATAACCATGCGCTATCCATTGCCTGCGGAGTATCCCTCCAAGGGGATGGTCAACGATGGCGTGGAACTGAAAAAACTGGTGCTGTGCGCCATGTTCTCCGACGGCACGCTGGACGGATATTTCGACGCCGAACGGTTGAGCTATCTCGTGCGGGGAGAGGGTCAGGCTGCCTGGAATGGGTGGGTCATGCACCAGGCGGTAGAAGGCGCGCCGGAGAACTTCGCCGAATATTATGAATACATCGGGTACCTTGACGGATGCGCATGGAAGTGGATCGGGCCGCCGGATGGAAAACTGTCCGAAACCCCGGAAGTGGTGTTCGTGATGGAAAATTACGATAGCGGCTGGTAAAAACGTTTGACTGCATAAAGAGAAAACCGGAGTGCGTGGGCACTCCGGTTTGTTGTTATTTATTTGGTTTCGGGTTTGTCATCGGCGGGCGGAGGGGGAGGAGTCTGAACCTTCTTCCTGCGGAGGAAGGCCGGCTTTTTGCCCTTGCGGATCCAGCGGATCACCACGATGATGACCACGAGCCAGATCACCAGCCAGATCAGGCGGCTGACCCAGTTGCGGGCAAAGCGCAGGGCGAAGCGCTCCAGATCGTTGACGAAGTTCTTGGTGCCCGTCTTGAAGGCCTCGGCCAGCTTGGCACCGAAGCCCACCACGGGCTGCTCCTGCTCGGACAGCTGATAGACCTCTTCCAGCGAGATCTCCACGGTGGCGTAGTCCACCAGCGCGTCATACTTGCGCAGCGAGCCGGTGAGATACTCGATCTGCAGCTCGGTGTCGGCGATGGCGGACTCCAGGGTGATGATGTCCTCCATCTTGTCGGCCTTGGCCAGCAGTTCCTGCAGGCGCTCCAGCTTGGTGCGCTGGGTCAGCAGGCGGGATTCGGTGTCGTAATAGGCCTCGCTGATGTTTTCGGTGGTGTGGCGCTGGCTGTTCAGCTGGGCCAGCGTGCCCACGGTGCTGCAGAAGCTCTGGTACTGGGCGGAGGGCACACGCACCACGTAAAAGGCGCTGCGGTAGGGACTGTAGTTGTTCAGCTCGCTGGACTCGAAATAGCCGCCCATCTGGGCAACCAGCCGCTCCAGACCGGCCACGGCATCGTCAAAGGCGGTGGACTCCAGATAGAGGTAGCCGCGATAGATCATCTTGACGTTTTCCGGCAGGGTGGAGGAGGGCGTCTCGGCGGCATCCACCGAGATGTCGGGCGCGGGCATGGCGGGGGAGGTGACAGCCTCGGTGTAGCCGCCGCCGGCGGAGTCAAAGCCGATTTCCTGCTTGTATGCAGGGGCGGTGGCCATGGGGGCTTCTGCGGCGGTGTTCTTGGAAGCGCTGCCGCAGGCGGTGAGACTCAGCAAAAGGCTGACCGCCAACAGGATCGATAACAGTTTTTTCATGAAAATTCCTCCTTGCAAAAGGCGTCTTACCTATATAGACGGATAAATTGCAAAAAAGTTCCGAATAATCGGAACTTTTTTCAAGTCGTCAGGAAACCATCAGCACGGCAATGAAGATGCAGATCAGGTTCCACACAATGTTGAATACCGACCAGCAGATAAAGGGGATGAGGTACAGCCGGATCCAGCCGATGGGGCGGTGCAGCTCGTCCTGCTTCTTTTTTTGATGGCGGTATACGAAAAAAGCACCGAGGAAGGGCGGAAGGTACATCAGGGTATATGCCAGGATCGTGGTCATTTTTACACCTACTGTCTTGCAATCTTTTGAAATTACATTTATTATAGCGGAAAGAGGAGGGGATGTAAAGCATGGACGGCTATTTTATGGGCCTCGCGCTGGAGCAGGCCGAAAAGGCACGGGCGCTGGGTGAAGTGCCGGTGGGCTGCGTCATCGTGAAGGACGGTGCCGTCATCGGCGAGGGCTACAACCGCCGGGAGACCGACAAGACGGTGCTGGGACACGCCGAGCTGATGGCCATGAAACAGGCGGAGGCGGCCATCGGCGACTGGCGTCTTACCGACTGTACCCTGTACGTGACGCTGGAGCCTTGCCCCATGTGTGCCGGCGCCATCCTCAACGCCCGGGTGGGCACGGTGGTGTGCGGTGCCACCGACCGGACCTTCGGCGCCTGCGGCGGCGTGATGAACCTCTTTGAAGAGGCTTTTGGCTACAAACCCAAATTATATAAGGGCGTCCGGGCGGAGGAATGCGCCGCGATGATGACCGATTTTTTCAGTGAAATGCGAAAGAAATAACCAAAAGACGGCCTGCGGGCCGTCTTTTTTAGCACTCTCGACAGTTGTTTACAAACTGTATGGTCAAAGTTACCAATCTGTTCACAATTATTTTGGAAAAACTATTGACAAACCCGGGGAAACGGGTAGAATAAGTTTAGCACTCGGAAATGATGAGTGCTAAACGAAAGGAGGGACGGTATGGAACTGCCCGAGCGAAAAAAACGCATCCTGAAAGCCATCGTGGAAAGCTACATCGACACCGCCGAACCGGTGGGTTCCAAGACACTGGTAAACAGTTTCGATACGCCGATCTCCTCCGCCACCATCCGCAACGAAATGAGCGAGCTGGAGGAACTGGGATTTCTGGAGAAACCCCACGTGTCCGCCGGACGCATCCCGTCCTACTCGGCCTACCGCCTGTACGTCAACGAACTGATGGAGCGGCACCGGGTGGCCACCGACGAGCTGGAGGCCATGCGTCTGATGATGCAGGCCAAAATGCGTGAGATCGACAACATCGTGGTCAGCGCCTCCAAGGTGCTCAGCGAGATGACACAGCACACCACCGTGTCCATGATTTCCCACACCGGCGGCCGACGGGTGAAAAAGTGCGAACTCATCGACGTGGACGGCGGCTTTACCTACGCTGTGGTGCTGGTCACCGACAGCGAAGTGCAGAACAAAATGCTCCGTCTCAGCCAGCCGGTGGAACCCGCCACCGCGGCGGTGCTGAGCACGGCCATCAACCTGGCCCTCAGCGAGCGGCGGCTGGAGTACCTGCTGCCCTCGGTGCAGCAGAGCATGGGCGGCAGCTCGGCGGTCTATCAGATGACCTCCGACATTCTGGATTTCATCCGGACCACCGAAGCCGGCGGAAAGCCCGAGGTCTATATCGACGGCGCGGCCCGTCTGCTGGACAACCGGGAATATCAGGACGCCCATCGGGCGCGGGAACTGCTGGATTACGTCTCCGACCGCAGCCGCGTGGGCGAACTGCTGGAGCGGGACGAGAGCGGCGGTCTGGTGAAGATCCGCATCGGTCCCGAACTGCAGGACCCCAGTATGCGTGACGCCAGTCTGGTGTTCACCAGCTATGAAATTGACCAAAATACCCGCGGAATCGTGGGAATTATCGCCCCGGCCCGTATGGACTACGCCGATGTGTGTGCAAAGCTGATTGCCTTTACACAGGCTGTCGGCGGTATGACCGGCCAGGGTTTGAAACGACTGAAGGACACAGGTGAAAGCGATGAGCGAAGAAATTAAGAATCAGACCGGGGAGCAGGCCGCCGAGGCCGAAGCTCCCGTGAAGGAAACCAAAAAAGAAAAGAAGCAGACCGCCAAGCTGGAAGAAAAGATCGCCCAGCTGGAGGAGGAAGCCGCCAAGCAGGATGACCGCTACAAGCGCATCCTGGCGGAATACGACAACTTCCGCAAGCGCACCCAGAAGGAGAAGGAAAGCACCTATCAGGACGCGCAGATGGCCACCGTTTCGGCCTTCCTGCCGGTGCTGGACAATCTGGAGCGGGGCGCTGCTCTGGAAACTGCCGACGAGGGCGTCAAGCTGATCCTCAAGCAGTTCCAGGATATTCTGACCAAGTACCACGTGGAAGCCTGCGGCCGGGAGGGCGAGGCCTTTGACCCCAACTTCCACAACGCTGTCCTCCACGAGGATGGCGAGGGCAGCGGCGAGACCGTCATCGCCCAGGTGCTGCAGAAGGGCTACACCATGAACGGCAAGCTGATCCGCGCCGCCATGGTCAAGACCACCGACTAACACCGAAATCCCAAACTTCACATAAAACAAATAATTTTATCTTTACGGAGGAAATAAATCATGGCTAAAATCATTGGTATCGACCTGGGCACCACCAACTCCTGCGTGTCCGTCATCGAGGGCGGCGAAGCCGTCGTCATCCCCAACGCCGAAGGCGCCCGTACCACTCCCTCTGTGGTGGCCTTCTCCAAGACCGGCGAGCGTATGGTCGGTCAGGTTGCCAAGCGTCAGGCTGTCTCCAACCCCACCCGTACCATCAGCTCCATCAAGCGTCACATGGGTACCGATCATAAGGAATCCATCGACGGCAAGAGCTATTCTCCCCAGGAAATTTCCGCAATGATCCTGCAGAAGCTGAAGACCGACGCCGAGGCTTATCTGGGCGAAAAGGTCACCGAGGCCGTTATCACCGTTCCCGCCTACTTCACCGACGCTCAGCGTCAGGCCACCAAGGATGCCGGTAAGATCGCAGGTCTGGAAGTGAAGCGTATCATCAACGAGCCCACTGCTGCCGCTCTGGCTTACGGTGTGGATAAGGAAGAGGCTCAGAAGATCATGGTTTATGACCTGGGCGGCGGCACTTTCGACGTCTCCATTCTGGAGATC
>JAFYPP010000065.1 GCA_017559995.1 Clostridia bacterium
CCCGCCCCGGCCCCTGCTGCCGCCGCTCCTGCTCCCGCCGCCGCTGCCGCCGGTGAGCAGGTCACCGCTCCCATGCCCGGCACCATCCTGAAGGTCAACGTCACCCAGGGCGCCGCCGTCAAGAAGGGCGACATCCTGGTGGTGCTGGAAGCCATGAAGATGGAAAACGAGATCATGGCGCCCAAGGACGGCACGGTGGCACAGATCGCCGTCTCCAAGGGCAGCACGGTGGATACCGGCGCCCTGCTGGCCGTCATCGCATAAGGAGGGCAGCATATGGATATTCTGGGAACCCTCCGGACGTTATGGCTGGATTCGGGTTTCGCGGGCTTCCTGGTCGACGGAGGCTGGAAAAACCTCATCATGATCGGCGTGGCCTGTGTGCTGCTGTATCTGGGCATCGTCAAAAAGTTTGAACCTCTGCTGCTGGTGGGCATCGCCTTCGGCTGTCTGCTCACCAACATTCCCGGCGCCGGCCTGTACCATCCCGAACTGTGGGACCAGCTCATCGCCGGTGAGATCGGCTACGGCCACATCCTCAAGTACGGCGGTCTGCTGGACATCCTGTACATCGGCGTCAAGACCGGCGTGTACCCCTCGCTGATCTTTATGGGCGTGGGCGCCATGACCGACTTCGGCCCCCTGCTGGCTTATCCCAAGAGCCTGATGCTGGGCGCCGCCGCCCAGATGGGCGTGTTCGTGGCCTTCTTCGGCGCCATTCTGCTGGGCTTCTCCGGTCCCGAGGGTGCTTCCATCGGCATCATCGGCGGCGCCGACGGCCCCACCGCCATCTTCCTGGCCTCCATGCTGGCCCCCCATCTGCTGGGCCCCATCGCCATCGCGGCCTATTCCTACATGGCGCTGATCCCCATGATCCAGCCCCCCATCATGCGCGCCCTGACCACCCCCGAAGAGCGCGCCGTCAAGATGGAGCAGGCCCGCACGGTGTCCAAGACCGAGAAGATCATCTTCCCCATTCTGGTGGCCACCTTCGTCATCCTGCTGCTGCCCTCCACCGCGCCCCTCATCGGCTGCCTGATGTTCGGCAACCTGCTGAAGGAGACCGGCGTCACCGACCGTCTGTCCGACACCTCGCAGAACGCCATGATGAACATCGTCACCATCTTCCTGTCCACCAGCGTGGGCGCCACCACCGTGGCCGACCGCTTCCTCAGCCTGGAGACCCTGAAGATCGTGGCCCTGGGCCTCACCGCCTTTGCCATCTCCACCGTAGGCGGTCTGCTGGTGGGCAAGCTGATGTATAAGCTGTCCGGCGGCAAGGTCAACCCCCTCATCGGCTCGGCCGGCGTTTCCGCCGTTCCCATGGCCGCCCGTGTTTCCCAGGTGGAAGGCCAGAAGGCCAACCCCGGCAACTTCCTGCTGATGCACGCCATGGGCCCCAACGTGGCCGGCGTCATCGGTTCCGCCATCGCCGCCGGCTTCCTGCTGGCTGTCTTTGGCTAACTGTCCGTGCAAAGCACCCGCGGTTTTCCGCGGGTGTTTTTCTTTTGACAAAATTCCCCTTCGGTCTTGTAAAACCCGTTAAATGTGGTAAAATAATATTTTGTTGAGAGATAAGAGAAACGGGGGCACGTTTTATGAGCAAATACGGTTTTGACAATCAACTGTATATCGAAAAGCAGTCTGCCGAGATCCAGAAGCGCATCAGCGATCTGGGCGGCAAGCTGTACCTGGAATTCGGCGGAAAGCTGTTTGACGACTTCCATGCTTCCCGGGTGCTGCCCGGCTTTGCCCCCGACAGTAAGATCCAGATGCTCAAGGCCCTGTCCGACAAGGCCGAGATCCTCATCGCCATCAATGCCGGTGACATCATCAAGAACAAGATCCGGGGCGATCTGGGCATCACCTACGACCAGGATGTGCTGCGCCTCATCGACGCCTTCCGCGGCTTCGGTCTGTTTGTCAGCACGGTGGTCATCACCTGCTACACCCCCCAGCCTTCTGTGGACGCCTTCCAGAAGAAGCTGGAGAAACTGGGTCTGCAGGTGGCCCGTCACTATGTCATCGAGGGTTATCCCTATAACGTTTCCGGCATCGTCAGCGAAAACGGCTTCGGCAAGAACGACTACGTCAAGACCCAGCGCCCCCTGGTGGTGGTCACCGCGCCCGGACCGGGCAGCGGCAAGCTGGCCGTCTGTCTGTCCCAGCTGTACCACGAGCATCTCCACGGTGTCCAGGCCGGTTACGCCAAGTTCGAGACCTTCCCCATCTGGAACCTGCCCCTCAAGCATCCCGTGAACCTGGCCTATGAGGCCGCCACCGCCGACCTCAACGACGTCAACATGATCGACCCCTACCATCTGGAGTATTACGGGGTCACCACCGTTAACTATAACCGCGACGTGGAGGCCTTCCCGGTGCTCAACGCCGTGTTCGAAAAGATCTCCGGCAGCAGCCCCTACCATTCTCCCACCGACATGGGCGTCAATATGGCGGGCTACGCCATCGTGGATGACGAGTTCTGCCGCAAGGCCAGCTGTGACGAGATCATCCGCCGTTATTACGCTGCCAAGTGCGACCTGCGCCGTGACCGCGGCACCGAGACCGCCGTGGAAAAGATCGAAATGCTCATGCGCCAGCTGGGCATCGGCATCCAGGACCGCCCCTGCGTGGCCGCCGCCAAGGCCCGCGCCGAGGAGACCGAGGCCCCGGCCGTGTCCATCCAGCTGCCCGACGGCCGTCTGGTCACCGGACGCACCTCCGATCTGCTGGGACCCTCCGCCGCCGCGCTGCTCAACGCCGTCAAGGGCCTGTGCAATATGTCACGGGAGACCCTGCTCATCGCCCGCAGCGTCATCGAGCCTATTCAGGAACTGAAGGTTGGCCCTCTGGGCAACCACAACCCCCGTCTGCACTCCGACGAGGTGCTCATCGCCCTGGCCATCAGCGCCGGTCTGGGTGAGGAAGCCGCCCGCGCCATGGAAAAGCTGGACCAGCTCCGCGGCTGTCAGGCCCACTCCACCGTCATCCTGCCTCAGGTGGACGCCGACATTTACCGCAAGCTGGGCATCCATCTCACCTGCGAGCCGGTGTACCCCACCAAAAAACTGTATCATAAGTAAAAAAGAACCGCCGGACAGCCGTCCGGCGGTTTTCTTGTTTTAGGTTACAGCAGGAAGATGTTGTTCTCCCGGCAGGTCTCGATCATATCCTTGGGCCACACAGCGGCGTGGACCTCACCGATGTGGGCACAGCGCAGCATCAGCATACACAGACGGCTCTGACCGATACCGCCGCCGATGGTGTAGGGCAGCTCGCCGGCCAGCAGCTTCTTGTGATAGTCCAGCTCGGCGCGGTCCTGGCAGCCGGACTTTTCCAGCTGCTCCCGCAGGGACTTTTCATCCACGCGGATGCCCATGGAGGACAGCTCGAAAGAGCGGTGCAGCACGTCGTTCCAAACCAGTATGTCGCCGTTGAGCTGCCAGTCGTCATAGTCGGGGGCGCGGCCGTCGTGGGGCTTGCCGCTCTTCAGCTTATCGCCGATGCGCATGATGAACACCGACTTGTAGAAGGCGCAGATGGCGTGTTCCCGCTCCTTGGGGGTCAGGTCGGGCCAGGTGTCCTCCAGCTCCTGGGAGGTGACGAAGAAAATATCGTCGGCCAGAGGGAAGTCCACGCTGGGGAACTCGTAGCAGGCGGTGCGGGCGGTCTGCTTGAGAGCGCCGTAGATGTCCCTGACGGTCTGGATCAGGTACTCCTCGGTGCGCTGCTCCTTGGTGATGACCTTTTCCCAGTCCCACTGGTCCACATACACCGAGTGCAGGTTGTCCAGCTCCTCGTCACGGCGGATGGCGTTCATATCGGTGTACAGGCCCCGGCCGGGTTCAAAGCCGTACTCGCCCAGCGCCCAGCGTTTCCACTTGGCCAGGGACTGGACGATCTGCACTTCGTTGCCGGGCATATCCAGCAGGTCGAACTGCACGGGGCGCTCCACGCCCGACAGGTTGTCGTTGAAACCGCTCTGCAGGGTGACGAACAGGGGGGCGGATACACGTTCCAGGTTGAGGGCCACGGCCAGATACCGCTGGAAATTATCCTTGATCACCTTGATTCCTTTTTGGGTTTCTCGAACGCTCAGACGGGGGGCATAGCCCTTCGGCAGGATCAGCTTATCGGTCGCCATGTCACTCAACTCCTTTATACAAAAAATATGCACCTATTTTAAGCCTCGCCACGGCGAAAAGCAAGAGGGAATTTAATAAAATAAAGCGGTAAATGAAAAAATCCTTTGGGCAAAACGCCACGGGAGCGCAATTTGTGCACGCCGAAAGAAAAAAGCGCGCAAAATTATTTGTTCTTCCTGCTGTTCTACGGGGAAAGTTCTTGACTTTTGGCATACAGGGGCGTAAGATGTTCTTGTAATAGGGTCGCAATGCGCCCTATGGAAACAAAGATATTTAATTTTTTGTTGGGAGGTCATCCATATGCATCAGTACATGCAGCGAGTCTATGACGAAGTTAAGGCCCGTAACCCTCATGAGAAGCTGTTCCTGCAGACCGTCGAAGAAGTCTTCGAGTCTCTGGAGCCCATCGTTGAGAAGAATGCCGAACTGTACGAGAAGTACGGCGTTCTGGAGAGGATGTGCGAGCCCGATCGTATGATCCAGTTCCGCGTCACCTGGGCTGACGACAACGGTATGCCCCACGTCAACCGTGGCTTCCGCGTTCAGTTCAACAGCGCCATCGGTCCCTACAAGGGCGGCCTGCGTTTCGCCAGCGACGTTACCCTGGACACCATGAAGTTCCTGGGCTTCGAGCAGACCTTTAAGAACAGCCTGACCAGCCTGCCTCTGGGCGGCGGCAAGGGCGGTTCCGACTTCTCCCCCATCGGCAAGTCCGACGCTGAAGTCATGCGTTTCTGCCAGGCCTTCATGACCGAGCTGTGGCGTCACATCGGTCCCGACGTGGACGTTCCCGCCGGTGACATCGGTGTTGGCGGCCGTGAGATCGGCTACCTGTACGGCCAGTACAAGCGCATCAAGGCTGTTTGGGAGAACGGCGTTCTGACCGGTAAGGGCTTCAGCTACGGCGGCTCTCTGATCCGTCCCGAGGCTACCGGTTACGGTGCTGTCTACTACCTGGTTGAAGTTCTGAAGCACTTCGGCGAGACCATCGAGGGCAAGCGTATTGCTGTTTCCGGCTACGGCAACGTCGGCTGGGGCATCATGAAGAAGGCTGCTCAGCTGGGCGCTAAGGTCACCTACTTCGCCGGTCCCGACGGCTACATCCACGATCCCGATGGCGTTACCGGCGACAAGCTGGACTTCATCCTGGAGATGCGCGCCAAGGATCCCATGCACTGCAAGCCCTACGCCGACAAGTACGGTGTTGAGTTCGTTCCCGGTACCAAGTGCTGGGGCGTGAAGGATGTCGATATCATCATGCCCGCCGCTACCCAGAACGACGTCAACGAAGAGTGGGCCCAGAAGATCATCGACTCCGGTGTCAAGTACTACATCGAGGTCGCCAACATGCCCACCACCAACGAGGCTCTGGCCATGCTGCGTAAGTGCGAGCACATCACCGTTGCTCCCTCCAAGGCTGTTAACGCCGGCGGCGTCGCTACCTCCGGTTTCGAAATGTCCCAGAACTCCATGCGTTACAACTGGACCGCTGAAGAGGTCGACGAGAAGCTGCAGGTTACCATGAAGAACATCTACGCCGCTTCTGTTGAGGCCGCTGAGAAGGCCGGTCTGGGCTACGACCTGGTCGCCGGTGGTAACATCGCTGGCTTCCTGCGCGTTGCCGACGCCATGATCGCTCAGGGCTTGGTCTAATCCAACCTGACCGTCAAACGTCACTTAACGGACAAATGAAAAGTGCCGTCCCATCCGGGACGGCACTTTTTTCATGCTTGCTTATTCCATCGCTTCACCGTGAAGGCATACCCGGCCTTCATCAGGGCAGCATACGTCAAAGGCACGGGCGCGGGTCTCGCCCTTGTCCAGATCGGCGCCGTTCTGCAGGGCGAACACATAGGGATAGGCCCGGTTCCACAGCTCGTGGCACAGGGGCGGACAGAGATCGCCCACCACGAAGGTGTCGCCCTCCCGGTGATAGCCGCAGCGGCAGCGGCTTTGGGTAACGGTCAGCTTGACGTTCACGGTAATTCCTCCTGCGCGTTCACGCAAATCCTGTCACGGACGGCCTCCAGGGTGCCCGGGCCGATGTCCTCCACCGCGGCCAGTTCTTCCGGAGACCGGAAGGGCCCGTTTTGGGTGCGGTAATCGATGATGTTCCGTGCCCGCACCGGCCCGATGGCGGGCAGCGCCTGCAGTTCCTCAAAGGTGGCGGTATTCAGGTCCAGGGCGTCGGGGGAGACCTGCCGGACGGCACCCTCCCGGGTCACCAGCGGCGGCAGATCGCCTGCAGGCACAGGCCGGTGACGGGTCCCCGGCAGGAAAACCAGCAGACACAGCAGTACCGCCGCTGCCGCCGGCAGCAGCCATTTTCGGGTCATTCCGTCACCCCTTTCCAAAAGAAGTTGTGAATTCTTTCACCAACGGGAAAAATCTGTTGAAATCCCTGCAGTCTTTTGATAAGATATTACCATAAAACAACGAAAAAACATACGGGAGGGCGATAAAATGTTGAAAAAAATCTTTGCTCTGGTACTGGCCGCCGTCTTGTGCTGCACACCGGTGCTGGCCGCGCCTGCGCCCGCCCATACCGTCAATGCCAAGGCTGCCATTCTGTATGAGGTGAGCACCGACACCATCCTGTTGGAGCAGGATGCCGATATGAAACTGTTCCCCGCGTCCACCACCAAGCTGATGACCGCGCTGGTGGCGCTGGAGTACGGAAACCCCGATGACGTGGTCACCGTCACCTCCGAGGCGGTGGACGGCCTGTACGAACTGGGTTCCGCCAGCTATCTGCTCAACGGCGAGCAGATCGCCTTTATGGACCTGATGCGCTATCTGCTCATCGGTTCGGGCAACGACGCCGCCAACGCTCTGGCCATCCACGTTTCCGGCAGCATCGAGGGCTTCGTGGACCTGATGAACAACAAGGCTCAGGAGCTGGAAATGACCAACACCAACTTCATGAACCCCCACGGTCTGCACGACGAGGAGCACTACACCACCGCCCGTGATCTGCTGACCCTCACCAAAGAGGTCATGAAGAATGACATTATCGCCGAACTGGTGGCCGAGGACGAGCTGGTGCTGCCCGTGACCAACAAGCACGACCGCACCACCACCAAGTACACCACCAACCATCTGCTCACCAAGAAATCCACCGCCGAGTACTATTACGAAGGCGCCATCGGCATCAAGACCGGCACCACTACCCCCGCCGGCCTGTGTCTGGTGGCCGGCTGCGTCAAGGGCGATTACACCTACTACTCGGTGGTTCTGGGCTGCGAGAAGGTCGAGGGCACCAGCCTGCAGTTCGCCGAGACCATCAAGCTGTTCAACTGGGGTGCCGCCAGCTGGTCCCAGCAGGTGATGCTGTCCTCCAGCCAGCCCATCGCCGACGTGCCCGTCCGTCTGGGTGACGAGAAGGACACCGTCATCGTCCGCCCCGCGGAGAATATCACCGCCATGCTGCCCAACACCTTTGAGACCGCCGATCTGGAGCTGGACTACACTCTGGCGGAAGACGTGGTCGCCCCGGTGAAGGCCGGCGACGTGCTGGGCGAGCTTACCGTCCGTTACGAGGATAAGGAGTATCAGCTGGATCTGGTCGCTGCCGACGATGTGGAGCGCTCCACCATGCTGTATGTGCTGGACCGGGTCACCGCCTTCTTTACCAGCACCACCTTCAAGATCATCGTGGCCGCCGTGGTGGCCCTGATCGCCATTCTGGTGGCCTACGCCATCCTCATCAACCGCAAGCGTGCCAAGCGCCGCAAGAACCGCAGACACTGATTTGCCGCTACAGCCAGCCGGGGTCTCCGGCTGGCTTTTTCGGAAAAAGGAGAAATGACACTATGAAAAAGATCCAGGATCTCAACGCCGCCACCCCGGTGCGTGCCCAGGTGTTCCGTCAGCTGGAGCAGGCCATCCTGGACGGCGATCTGGTGCCCGGCACCAGCCTCACCGAAGTGAAGCTCAGCGCCGAGCTGGGCGTGTCCCGCACCCCCATCCGTGAGGCCCTTATGCAGCTGGAGCTGGAAGGCCTGGTCAAGACCACCCATAACAAGGGCGCGGTGGTGGTGGGCATCTCCAGTGACGACGTCAACGATATTTACCTCATCCGCACCAAGGTGGAGGGCCTTGCCGCCCGCCGTGCCGCCCAGAACATCACCGATGAGGAACTGTCCGACCTGCGGGAGATCGTGGAGCTGCAGGAGTTCTATCTGGGCCGGGGCGACACCCTGCAGGTGGGCAACCTGGACCAGCGGTACCATGAGATCGTTTACGAGGGCAGCCGCAGCCGCCCCCTCAAGCAGATGCTGACCCTGTTCCACAACTCCATCCAGAAGGCCCGTGCCACCTCCGTCCGCCGGGGCCGTGCCCAGGCCTCCACCGAGGAGCACCGCGCCATCCTCACCGCTTTGGAAAACCATGACCCCGACGAGGCCGAGCGCCTCATGGGCGTCCATGTGGAAAACGCCCGCAAGAGCTTCTTCGAGCTGATGGAGTGATCCCATGGCCGAGGAAAAAACCAACGTGATGCGTCTGCTGGAACAGGCAGGCGTGTCTTATGCCCCTCACGGTTATCCCCACGGCAAAGAACCGGTGGACGGCGTTACCGTGGCGGGCATTCTGGGCCGGGATCCCCAGCAGGTGTTCAAGACCCTGGTGACCCGGGGCGCCTCCGGCGGCTACCGGGTGTTCGTCATCCCTGCCGACGCCACCCTGGATCTCAAAAAAGCCGCCCGGGCGGCAGGGGAGAAGAGCGTGGAGATGATCCCCGTGGCCGATATCAACAAGGTCACCGGCTATGTCCGGGGCGGATGCTCTCCCGTGGGCATGAAAAAGCCCTATCCCACCTTTGTGGAGGAGAGCGCCCAGCTGTGGGATACCATTCTGGTGTCCGCCGGGCGCATCGGCGCCCAGGTGGAACTGGCCTCCGATGATCTGCTGCCGCTGTGCGGCGGACAATATGCGGACCTGACGGTGTGAAAACACCGTCTTTTTTTGCTTCTATGGTTGACAGTATCAACCATTGGGCGTTATACTAAACAATGGAGATGATATACCTATGAATAATATTCGACTTTGTTTCCGTAAGATCAACCGCTGGGCCCAGGGTTACGTGGCCCGACGCACCAAGGATACCGGCCTGACCCCCTCCCAGATCCAGGCCCTGCGGCATATCGGTTACCACAAGACCCTCAGCCAGCAGGAACTGGTGGAAGATATGGGCGTGGACAAGGCCGCCGTCACCCGTCTGGTGGCCGGTCTGGAGGAGCGGGGCTACGTCACCCGCACCACCGACCCCAAAGACGGCCGTGCCAAGGTCATCCAGGCCACCGATGCCGCCCTGCAGGTGAAGGACGACGTGATCGCCCTGGAGGAGGCCTATTACAACTGGCTGCTGGAAGGACTCACCGCGGAGCAGCGTGAGGCCTTTTCCCAGGCGCTGGAGATCCTGCTGGCCCGTGCCCGTGAGGGCCGCCGCAGCTGTTACAGCCAGCTGGATACCCGTCGGGAACAGGAGGACGACGCATGCAACTGATCTTCCGCTACGTGCGGCCCTACCTGAAGCGCATGAGCCTTGGCCTGCTCATCAAGTTTCTGGGCACCATCATGGACCTGTTTCTGCCCGCCATTCTGGCCCACATCATCGACGAGGTCGTGCCGCTGAAAGACCTGGGACTGGTGATCCGCTGGGGCGTGCTCATGCTGATCTGCTCCTTCCTGGCCATTTTGGGCAACGTCATCGCCAACCGAATGGCGGCGTGGGTAGCCCGGGAAACCACCCGGCGGCTGCGCCACGACCTGTTCCGCAAGATCTCTTATCTGTCCAACCGGCAGATCGACGGCTTTACCGTTCCCAGCCTGATCTCCCGTATGACCACCGATACCTACAACATCCACCGCATGGTGGGCATGATGCAGCGCATCGGTATCCGCGCGCCCATTCTGGTGGTGGGCGGCGTGGCCGTTACCATCACTTTGGATCCCGTGCTGGCGCTGGTGCTCACCTGTATGCTGCCCATCATCGGCATCGTGGTGTATCTGGTGTCCCGCCGCTCCATCCCCCTGTTTGACCAGCTGCAGAAGTCAGTGGACACCATGGTCCGTGTGGTGCGGGAAAACGCCTCCGGCGTCCGCGTCATCAAGGCCCTGTCCCGTTCCGAAGGCGAAAAGACCCGCTTTGAAGGGGTCAACCGCAAGGTCATGCAGAACGAAAACCGTGCCAATATGGTCATGGCCTTCAGCAAGCCCGCCATGAACCTCACCCTCAATCTGGGTCTGGTGCTGGTGGTGCTGGTGGGCGCCCACCGGGTGAATGCCGGCCTGTGCGGCCCGGGCACCATCACCGCCTTTTTGACCTATTTCACCATCATCCTCAACGCCATGATGTCCATCACCCGCGTGCTCACCATGTGGAGCAAGGCGCTGGCCTCCGCCGAGCGTGTGGAGCAGGTGCTGAGCACCGAGGACGACCTCATCCCCCAGGCCATGGAGGCCCGGGAGGAATCCGCCCACATCGTGTTTGAAAACGTGCGTTTTTCCTACAACGGCAAGGAAAGCAATCTGGAGGACATCAGCTTTTCTCTGGAAAAGGGCCAGAGCCTGGGCATCATCGGCCCCACCGGTTCGGGCAAAAGCACCCTGGCCGGTCTGCTCATGCGGTTCTATGACGTGAACGGGGGCAGCATCCGGGTCGACGGCAGGGACGTTCGTTCCTACGACCTGAAGGCCCTGCGGGACAAGTTCGGCGTGGTGTTCCAGAACGATATCCTGTTCAAAAAATCCATCGGCGAAAACATCCGCATCGGCCGTCAGCTGGAGATGAGCCGGCTGGAAAAGGCGGCAAAGGACGCCCAGGCGGCCTTCTTCATCGAAGAAACCGGCGGCATGGACGCCTCCCTGGAGGCCCGCGGTGTCAACCTGTCGGGCGGACAGAAGCAGCGCCTGCTCATCGCCCGCGCCCTGGCCGGACGGCCGGATATCCTCATTCTGGACGACAGTTCTTCGGCCCTGGACTACCAGACCGATGCCCGCCTGCGGCAGACCATACGGCAGGATTACGGCGATACCACCACCGTGATCATCGCCCAGCGTGTGTCGTCGGTGAAAAACTGTGATAAGATCCTGGTGCTGGAAGAGGGCCGTATGTCCGGCCTTGGCACCCACGAGGAACTGATGCAGACCTGCGGCCTCTACCGGGAGATCAGCAAGCTGCAGATGGGAGAGGGGGCGGAAGCATGAAACAGAGCAAGAGCCGTACCGTCCTCCGCCTGATGAAATACATGATGAACCACGCCTGGGGCCTGCTTTTGGCGGTGTGCCTCACCGTGGGCTCCAATATGTTCGCCCTGTTGGGTCCCAAACTGTCAGGCAAGGCCATCGACGCCATCGAGCCGGGCGCCGGTCTGGTGAACTTCCAGACGGTGTACCGCTTTGCCATGCTGATGGCGGTGTTCTTTGTGGCCTCTGCCGTGATGGACTACGCCCTCAACGTGCTGATGATCACCATCTCCCGCAAGATCACCTACCGTATGCGGCGGGATATCTTCAACCGGCTGGCCGATATGCCGGTGGGCTATTTTGATACCCATGCCACCGGCGACATCATCAGCCGCATCTCCTACGATACCGATACCATCAACGCCTCTTTGAGCACCGACGTGGTGCAGATCTTTGCCAGCGTCATCACCATCGTGGTGTCCCTGGCGGAGATGCTGTCCATCCAGGCCAGCCTGGTGGCGGTGTTCCTCATCACCGTGCCCCTGTCGGTGATCATCACCCGCATCATCACCAAAAAGACCCACGCCCTGTTCCGCCTGCGCTCCCGCAAACTGGGCGAGCTCAACGGCTTCGTGGAGGAGATGATCTCCGGCCAGAAGACCCTGAAGGCCTATAACCAGGAGGACAACACCCTGGACGAGCTGGACGACATCAACGGTCAGGCGGTAGAGGCCTATTACCAGTCGGAGTACCAGACCGCCATGATGGGCCCCTCGGTGAACTTCATCCACAACCTGTCCATGACCCTGGTGTCGGTGTTCGGCACCATGCTGCACATGGCGGGTAAAATGTCGGTGGGCGACATCGGCGCCTTCGTGCTGTACAGCCGGAAGTTCTCCGGCCCCATCCGTGAGATCGCCGACATCTTCAACGAACTGCAGTCCGCCGTGGCCGCCGCCGAGCGTGTGTTCCGCATCATCGACGAGCCGCTGGAGCCTGCCGACGCCCAAGATGCCCGCACCCTCACCGACGTGCAGGGCCACGTGGAACTGGAAAACGTGGACTTTGGCTATCTGCCCGACCGCACCATCCTGAAGAACTTCTCTCTGGAGGCCAAGCCCGGCCAGCTCATCGCCATCGTCGGCCCCACCGGCGCCGGCAAGACCACCCTCATCAACCTGCTCATGCGGTTTTACGACCTGCAGGAGGGCACCATCCGGGTGGACGGCAAGGATCAGCTGACCCTCACCCGTTCCAGCCTGCGGCTGGCCTATTCCATGGTGCTGCAGGACACCTGGCTGTTCTACGGCACCATCTACGACAACATCGCCTACGGACGGCCCGACGCCACCCGGGAAGAGGTGGAGGCCGCCGCCAAGGCCGCCCACATCCACAACTTCATCACCCGGCTGCCCCAGGGCTACGATACCATTCTGACCGACGACGCCGCCAACATCTCCAAGGGCCAGAAGCAGCTGCTGACCATCGCCCGTGCCATGCTCATGGACACCCCCATGCTGATTCTGGACGAGGCCACTTCCAACGTGGACACCCGTACCGAAATGGTGGTGCAGCAGGCCATGCGGGAACTGATGCGCGGCAAGACCTGCTTCGTGGTGGCCCACCGCCTGTCCACCATCCAATCTGCCGACAACATTCTGGTGGTACGGGACGGCAACGTGGTGGAGTCCGGCACCCACGACAGCCTCATGGCGCGAAAGGGCTTTTACTGGGAACTGTACCAGGCCCAGTTCGCCTGATCAAAAACTTCCAGAAAAAGGACGGGATATCCCGTCCTTTTTTGCGTACGATAGAAGAAAATCCGTGATGAGAGGACGTGTGCGCCATGGTGATCGTCGGTTTGGCCCGGGAGGGGGACCGTCCGTGGGTGGAAAAGCTGCTGCACCGCCGCCGGATGAAAGCCCGGGTGGCCCGGGAAGGGGAGCCCTGGGATATTTTCGTGGACGGTCAGGGCAACGTACGGGGCGGCGGACAGATCGTCACCTGCGGTCTGGAAGGCCACTGTACTCTGACGGCCTCTTCGCTGCTGCAGCCGGGCGGTATGGCCACCCTCCAGCGGTTCATGCACACTCTGGACGGTCGGGAGATCCCGCCCCGGGAAGTATCTCTGGGCGGTCTGGAAGGCCCGGTGGGACAGAAGCTCACCGCGGCGGCCCTGCTTTTGCTGCTGGGATGGGAAAATTGATTTGCAATTGCGGTACGGCGGGGGTATAATGCCTGTGATATCTTTGATTTACAGGAGGCAGGAACCCTATGAAGATCCTGAATACTTCTTTTGACACCCTTCCCGTCAAGGAACTGATGGAAAAGCACGGCATCCCCGGCTGCACGCTGGCCGTCATCCGTGAGGGCGAAGTGGTGTATTCCAACGCCTACGGCGTCCGCAACGAGCAGGGAACCCCCATGGCCGAAGGCGTTCTGTTTGAGTGCGCCTCTCTCACCAAGTCGCTGTTCGCCCTGCTGGCCATGCAGGAGGTGCAGGCCGGCAAGATCGATCTGGACGCCCCCATCGCCCCCCTGCTGAAGGAGGAGCCCTGGTCCAACGATCCCCGTTTTATGACCATCACCCCCCGGCAGTGCCTCAGCCACGGCACCGGCCTCCCCAACTGGCAGGCCAAGCCCATGGATATGCACTTTGATCCCGGCACCAGGTACAGCTATTCCGGCGAGGGCTATTTCCTGCTGCAGAAGCTCATCGAGCAGATCGAGGGCAAAAACATGAACGAGCTGTTCAAAGAGCGCTTTTACGGCAAGTACGGCATGGAAAGTTCCACCGCCTACTGGACGCCCGCGGTAGGCGCCGCCTTTTCCGTGGGCTTTGCCAAGGACGGCGCCGTGCGCAAGGTGCGCAATTCCCGCAGAGTTTCCGGCAACGCTCCCGAACCCAACGCCGCCTGGTCCCTGTATTCCTACGCCGCCGATTACGCCCGTTTCCTGTGCGGCGTCATGACCGACCGCGGCGGTCTGTCCGAGGCGGTCTTTGCCGAGATGACCAAGGCCCAGAACAACGCCGACGGGAACGTGGACTGGGGCCTGGGCTTCGGTATCCCCAAGGCCGACCCCAACGTGCTGTGGCACTGGGGCGACAACGACGGCTTCAAGTCCTTTGCCATTTGGGACAAGACCACCCGGGAGGGTGCTGTCGTCACCACCAACAGCGACAACGGCATGGAGTTCTATATGGAACTGCTGAAGGGCCTCACCGACGGCACCTTCTTTGACGGCATCGCCGCTTTCATCCGCGGCGCGGAATAACCGCAAACAAAATAGCACCCCCGGCGGGGGTGCTTTTCTTTTTTGTTACAACAGGCCGAAGGTCCGCAGAAGGAAGATCCATCCGGTGATGGTCACCGATGCCAGCAGGGTGGCCAGCACCACGATACCGTTGGCCAGTACATGGTCGTTGCCCATCTGCTTGGCCATGATGTATCCGCTGGGGGTGGAAGGAGAGCCGAGCATGATGAGGATGGCCATCAGCTGGGCGTCCCGGAATCCCAGCCAGATCGCCGCCGGCAGGAAGATGGCAGGCAGCACCACCAGCTTGATGAGCACCGCCGTGACGGTGGGCTTTGCTTTTTTCAAAGCGTCGCCCCAGACGAAGGCGGCACCGATGGCCAGCAGCGCCAGCGGCGTGGCCAGATTGGACAGCATGGACAGGGTCTTTTCCGCCATGGCGGGAATGGGGATCTGCAGGATGGCGAAGGGGGCACCCAGGAAGATACCGATGAGGATGGGGTTCTTCAGCACGTTCAGCACCACGTTTTTCATGCGGGCGCCGTCCAGTTTTCCGCCGCCGCCGGCCTCCAGCACCAGGATCACCACGGCGAAAATATTATACAGCGGCACCGACGCCAAAATCATCAGCGGCGCGTAGCCGGCGTTGCCGTAGACGTTGGTGATGAGGGCGATGC
Source organism: Clostridia bacterium (assembly GCA_017559995.1). Classification (GTDB taxonomy): domain Bacteria; phylum Bacillota; class Clostridia; order Oscillospirales; family Butyricicoccaceae; genus UBA4644. Next base: position 15,266 of record JAFYPP010000065.1, read on the forward strand.
CCAGCACCGCCGCGCTGGAGCGGTAAGCGCCCTGAACGAAGGCGCCCACCTGGGTCTTGTCCTTCATCAGCGCCTTGGTGAGGCCCCAGATGCCCAGAATGGAGATGAGGGTCACCACAAAGCCGTACAGCACGAACTTGCCGTCCAGCAGCTGGGAGGGATCCATCTCGGCGATGTCCAGAAAGAGCATACAGGGCAGAGCCACCTTGAACACCAGTTTGTCGGCCACCTTGGTGAAGCCTTCGGTGAGGAAACCCTTCCGTTTGAGCAGCCAGCCCAGCACCATCACGGCAAACACCGGCAGGGTGGCGTTGAGGCTGTAGATAAAATTGTTCAGCATACGTTCGCCTTCTTATATCAGAGTCAGAGTGCGCAGCAAAAAGATCCATCCGGTCACCGTCACGGCGGACAGCAGGGTGGTCACCGCCACGATGCCGTTGGCAAGGGTGGCGTCGTTGCCCATATTCTGGGCCATGATGTAGGAACTCACCGCCGAGGGCGTTCCCGACAGCACCAGCAGCGCCACCAGTGCCTCCCCACGGAATCCCAGCGCCGCGCCGGGCAGCACCATCAGGGCAGGCAGCACCACCAGTTTCAAAAAGGAAGCGCCCAGAGTGGGGCCTTTTTTCTCCAGAGCGGCCTGCCAGCGGAAGTCGGCGCCGATGACGATCAGCGACAGGGGAGAGGCCAGGTTGCCCAGCATGGACAGCGCCTTGTCCGCCGCCGCCGGCACGGGCAGGGCAAACAGGGCAAAGGGCAGACCCAGCAGGACGCCCCACAGGATGGGGTTTTTGGCGACGCCCTTGAGGGCGCCCGTCAGCCGGGCACGGTCCAGCTTTCCGCCGCCGCCGGCCTCCAGACTGAGGATGACCACCGACAGCACGTTATACAGGGGCACCGCCGCCAAAATGATCAGCGGGGCATAGGTACGGCTGCCGCAGATGCTCTCCAGCAGTACGGTGCCCAGCAGGGCGGTGTTGCCGCGGAAGGCGCCCTGGGCAAAAGCGCCCACCAGGGTCTTGTCCCGCAGCAGTTTACGGGCCAGCAGCCAGAACAGCAGCACGGTAGCCAGCGTCCCGGCGAAGGCAAAGGCCAGAAATCCGCCGTCGGTCAGGTCGGACGGCCGCATGGCGGTCATCTGCCGCAGCAGCATGGCGGGCAGGCACAGGCGGAATACCAGCTTGTTGCCCACCTTGCAGAACTCCTCGGTGAGGAACCCCCACCGCCGCAGCAGCCAGCCCAGCACCATCACGGCAAACACCGGCAGGGTGGCATTGATACTGAACAGAAAATCGGTAAGCATAGAACTCTCCAATACCGGGAACTTTTTTGAAAAACTCCGGTCTAACCCATCATAGCATAGGGGCAACGGAATGTAAAATATGATTTTTTAGGAATTTTTCGGGAAAAACCTGTAGCACTGCCTGTGGAACTGTGCTATACTATTTAGACAAAAGTTGCAGAAGACCGTTTTTGTGTATACAACAGGAGAATGATTATGGGAAAATATGAAGCTGCCCCCAAGCACGTCGCGGCGTCCGGAGGCGGAAAAAAACGTATCGGCCTGTGGATCGCTCTGGCCGTTCTGGCTGTCCTGGTCGTTTGGGGCATTTGGTTCTTCACCACACCGCCGGAGCAGAAGCCGGTAGAAATGCCTCCCGAACCGGCTACGGCCCCGACCCAGCCTTCCCAGCCTTCTGACGTGCAGCCCACCCAGCCTGTGGAAGCACCTCCCACCGGTGAGGAAGAGCGCCAGATGAAAAAAGGCTGGTACACCATCCTGCTGGCCGGCACCATGGACGGCTGGAACGCCGACACCATGATGCTGTGCTCCATTGACAGTGTCAACGGCAAGGTCAAGCTGGTGTCCGTCAACCGTGACACTCAGGTGGACGCCCCCATCGACATTCCCAAGCTCAACGCCATGTACGGCTGGAAAAAGGGCGGTGACGAAGGCGCCGCCACCATGTGCGCAAAGATCACCGAGCTCACCGGCGTGCCCATCAACCAGTACGTGGTCATCGGCATGGAAGCCTTCAAGGAGATCATCGACATGATCGGCGGCGTGGATTACAACGTGCCCTTTGATATGTACCACAAGGATCTCAACCAGGATTATCACATCGACGTCAAGGCCGGTCAGCAGACCCTCTCCGGCTCCGAGGCCCTGCAGTTCGTCCGCTTCCGTTCCACTTCGGAAAACGACTTCGGCCGTGTGAACCGCCAGAAGGAGTTCCTCATCGCCACCATGAAGCAGGTGCTGAAGAAGTTCTCCCTGACCCAGATCGAAGGCTACATCGAGATCTTTAACAAGAACGTGGTCACCAACATGAGCGTGCAGGACATGGTGTGGTATTTCACCAACGTGGTGTCCAAGCTGGACTTTGACGAGGATGTCACCTCCGACACCCTGCCTTACGCCAAGACCGGCTACTGGACCAACGAAAACGCCAACCGCTACAAGCGCCAGTCCTATGTCTATCTGGATCCCGAGCAGATCGTGGAGTATGTCAACGAGAACCTCAATCCCTACACCACCGACATCACCACCGACGAGCTGAACATCCCCCACTGGATCGACAACTAAAAAATCAAGAAAATGCCCGGAAGGCTCTTCTTCCGGGCGTTTTTTTATGGTATAATCCCAAAAGCAACCAAAAAGGAGGGACCACCGTGGCACAGACCTGTCCTTATTATCCCAAATGCGGCGGCTGCACCTGCCGGCAACTGCCTTATGCCCGGCAGCTGGAGCAAAAGACCGCTTACATACAGAAATTACTGGCCCCCTTCGGCGTGAAAGCCGTCCCCTGCCGGGGCGGCGCGGAGGATGCCTGCCGCAACAAGGTGCATCTGGCCTTTACGCTGGAGGCGGGTGCCGTGCGGGCCGGCTTTTTTGACAGCCGCACCCACCGGGTGGTGCCGGTGGCCAAGTGCCCCATGCACGGCGACTGGTATGAAAAACTGGTGACCGCCGTGGAGGCATGGGCGGCCCAGTGCCGCATCCGGCCCTACGATCCCCGGACGGGGAAGGGAAGCCTGCGGTTCGTGGCGGCCCGTTATCTGGGCGAGCGGCTGATGGTCACTGTGGTGAGCCAGCTGCCCAAGCTGCCCGGTCTGGACAAGCTGCACGCCGCCCTGGAGGCGGTCTTTGGCCCCACCGCTCTGTGGCTCAATGTCAACGACCGCCGGGACAGCGCGGTGTTTTCCCGCAATTTCCGTCATATCGCCGGCCCCAAAAAGCTGCGGGGCACCATGCTGGATGTGGCCTTTGAACTGAGTCCCGACGCCTTTTTCCAGGTGAATACCCAGGTGGCGGAAATGATGTACAGCCGCATCCTGCAGCTGGCCAAGGAGATCGCTCCCGCCACCGTGGTGGATGCCTACAGCGGCATCGGCATCACGTCGTTGCTGTTCGCCCGGGCGGGGATGCAGGTGACTTCGGTGGAGCAGGTGCCTTCCGCCGTGGAGGACGCCAAGTCCATGGCCAAGTATAACAAGCTGGACGGCAAGGTGCGGGCACTGTGCGGCGACTGCGCCAAGGTTCTGCCCAAACTGCACCCCAAGGGCGACACCCTGTTTTTCGTGGATCCGCCCCGCCGGGGTCTGGGGGAGAGCGTCTGCCGCACCATCGCGGAGTTTTCTCCCAAATACGTACTGTACCTGTCCTGCGGCCCCGAGGCCCTGGCCGAGGATATCCGCCGCCTGCAAAAGGGCGGCTATAGGCTGAAGCTGGCCGAGCCCTACGACCTGTTCCCCCACACCGACCACGTGGAGACCATCTGCCTGCTGGAGAGGGTATGGTAATTTGAGTATCCGACGAGGCGTGACTTGCGGAAAAAAGAACAAAACCGACGGGGTGTTTTATGAAACTTTTACTTCTCCTTGCCAAAGGGTTTGAAACCATGGAGGCCAGCGTCTTTATCGATGTGATGGGCTGGGCCAAAATTGATCACGGCCACGATGTGCAGGTGGTCACCTGCGGCTTTCAAAAGACCGTGGTCAGCGCCTTTGGCCTCCCGGTGACCGTGGACGTGCTGCTGAAAGACGTCCGCGCGGAGGATTACGACGCGCTGGCCATCCCGGGCGGCTTTGCGGAATACGGTTTTTACGAGGAAGCCTTTTCCGATGAAACCGCCCAGCTGATCCGCTGCTTTCACCGACAGGGCAAATGGATCGCAAGCGTTTGCGTGGGCGCGCTCCCCATTGCCTGGAGCGGCATTTTGAAAGGAAAGAAAGCCACCACCTATCACCTGAACGGCGGTCTGCGGCAAAAACAGCTGGCGGAATACGGCGTGGAGGTGGTCAATGAGCCGGTGGTGTGTACCGACCGCATCATCACCTCCTACTGCCCCCAGACCGCGCCGGAGGTCGCCTTCGTTTTGCTGGAAGGGCTGATCGGCAGGGAACCTATGCTCGTGGTCAAAACGGCCATGGGTTTTGTGTAAGTCAACAGAAAGAAGTGACAGTTCTATGGAAAAATTAAGATCCCTCTTCAAAGAGGATTCCCGGTTTAAAGTGCTGCTGATCTCGGTGCTCATCACCGGCCTGTCCTACGGCCTGTATAAGGGCATGCTGGACAACTTCCTTGCCGAGATCGTGGGCATGGGCGAGATGGACCGCGGCGTCACCGAGTTCTTCCGGGAACTGCCCGGCATCCTGCTGGTGCTCATTCTGGCGGCCTTTTATATGCTGTCCGCCGAAAGCCTGTACAAGATCGGCGCCGTCATCATGCTGGCCGGTATGGCCATGCACGCCGTGCTGCCGCCCACCAAGGTACTGGCCACCCTGGCCATCTGCACCTACTCGCTGGGTGAACACATCCAGCTGGGCATGAAAAACACCCTTGCCCTGGAGTACGCCAAACCGGGCAAAGGCGGTACTGTGCTGGGCGTCCAAAGCTCCACCAGCCAGATCGGCACGCTGATCGGCTATCTGGTCATCGTGGCGGCCTTCACTCTGGGCACCGGCGGCGCGCAGACCTATAGCACCTTCTTCATCGCCGCCGCCGTTCTGGCCGGCGCCAGCGCGGTGTTCTCCCTGCGCATCACCGGACAGAGCCGCACCGACGAAAACAAGCGCCGGTTCTATTTCCACAAAAAGTACAAAAAGTACTATATGCTGGAGATGTTCTACGGCGCCCGCAAGCAGGTGTTCTTCACCTTCGGCCCCTATGTGCTCATCCTGTTCTACGGCGCCAGCGCCGCCGCCATCAGCCTGCTGCACGCCGTCTGCTCGATAGCCGGATTCTTCCTGTCGCCGGTGGTGGGCCGCATCATCGACAAGGTGGGCTACAAGGCCGTCATGGTAGCCGACACCCTCATCCTGGTGATCGTCTGTTTCTTCTACGGCTTCGCCCATGAGCTGTTCCCCAAGGATATCGCCTTTATCGTGTGCTGCGTCAACTACGTGCTGGACAGCATCATTTCGCTGGCGGCCATGGCCTCCAACGTGTACGTGCAGGATCTGGCCGACGACCAGAACGAAGTCAAGGCCACCATCTCCACCGGCGTGTCCATCAACCACGTCATCACCATTTTCATCGCCCTGTGCGGCGGCTGGATCTGGCAGGCGCTGGGCATCAAGACCCTGTTCATGCTGTCTGCCGTGCTGGGTCTGTGCAACAGCGCTTACGCCGCCACCATCAAGACCGGGAAAAAGGCATAATGAAAAAGAAAAAAGCACCCGCTGAGGGTGCTTTTTTCATATCTGCAGTGAGCCTATAAGCCGGGTTCTGTGGTCGGCAGCCATCTATCTGGGACGGACATTGCTGCCCGCCTCAAGCCACCTGTCCGGAGATTGGCCGAGCAAGCCGTAGCCCCCGAGTCGGTGTTGCTTCGGATAGAGTTTACAGGATGGAACTGTTACCAGCCCCACCGGTGGGCTCTTACCCCACCTTTCCACCCTTACCCCGTAAAACGGGGCGGTCTATTTCTGTTGCACTTGTCCGGCGGTCGCCCGCGGCCGATGTTATCGGTTATCCTGCTCTGTGAAGCCCGGACTTTCCTCACAGGGTCTCCCCTGCGCGGCTGCCCGGCCCGCTGCCGTTTTATTCTATCAGCGGAGGGGGCAAATGTCAAGGCAGCTTTTGGCAGGGCGGGGGCGAAAGACCCGCTCTTTTTTGTTGCACACCGGCCCGGATTGGGATATAATGAGAAAAGAGATTTTCTGCCGGGAGGCGATTTGACTTGACGTTACAGCAATATCTGGCGGACCTGAAGGGAAAACAGGTCACCGTCATCGGCATCGGCGTTTCCAACCGCCCGCTGCTGCGGCTGCTGGCCCAGGCGGGAGCCGTTGTCACGGCCAGAGATAAAAAGACCGAAGACCAGCTGGGCGACATCGTGCCCCAGCTGAAGGAATGGGGCGTCCGGCTGGTGCTGGGCGACGATTATATGGAAAACATCCGTGGCGATGTGGTGTTCCGCACCCCCGGCCTGCGGCCCGACCATCCCGGTTTGCTGGCTGCCGCCCGGAGCGGCGCCCTTGTCACCTCCGAGATGGAAGTGTTTTTCGACGTGTGCCCCTGCCCGGTGATCGCCGTCACCGGCAGTGACGGCAAAACCACCACCACCAGCATCATCGCCGAAATGCTGAAGGCCGCCGGCAGGACCGTGTGGCTGGGCGGCAACATCGGCACGCCCCTGCTGGATCAGGCGGACAACATGACCCCCGACCACGTGGCCGTGCTGGAGCTGTCCTCCTTCCAGCTGATGAGCATGAAAAAGACCCCCTCGGTGGCGGTCATCACCAACCTCAGCCCCAACCATCTGGATTGGCACCGGGACTTTGCCGAGTATGTGGAGGCCAAGTGCAACCTCTTCAAGCAGCAGGGCAAACAGGATGTGCTGGTGCTCAACTACGACAACCTGCCCTCCCGGGAACTGGCGGAAAAGGCCCCCGGCCGGGTGCGGTTCTTCTCCGGACAGAGCATACCCGTACCCGACGGCGTGTGGCTGAAAAACGGCACCCTGCTGGACAACGGTGAGGCCGTCATGGACGCCGCCGATATCCGCATCCCCGGTATGCACAATGTGGAAAATTATATGGCGGCCTGCGCCGCCCTTAAGGGCATCGTGCCCCATGCGGTGATGCTGCAGGTGGCAAAGGCCTTCAACGGCGTGGAGCACCGGCTGGAGCTCACCCGTGAGCGAAACGGCGTCCGCTATTACAACGACTCCATCGCCAGCAGCCCCACCCGCACCATGGCGGGCCTCAAGTGCTTCCCGGCGGATAAGATCATTCTCATCGCCGGCGGCTATGACAAGCACATCCCCTTTGACGAACTGGGCGAAGCGCTGCCCACCGCCGTCAAGACCGTTCTGCTGTGCGGCGCCACCGCCGACAAGATCGAAGCCGCTATCAAGGCCGCTCCCGGTTACGCCCCCGGCAAGCCCCTGCTGATGCGGTTCAGCAAGCTGGACGACGTGGTGGCATGGGCCGGCGAAAACGCCCGGGAGGGCGACATCGTCCTGTTCAGCCCCGCCTGCGCGTCCTTTGATCAGTTCCCCAATTTTATGGCAAGAGGCCGATATTTTAAGGAAAAAGTCAACCAACTGTAAATAGAAAGAGGTGTTTTGGTTTTGACATTGGCAGATAAGATCAAGAAGCTTACCAATGCCTACGGCGTGTCCGGCGATGAGTTCCGGGTGGCGAAGATCGCCGCCGAACTGATGGCGCCCTACTGCGACCGTGTGGAGACCGACGATTTTGGCAACGTGTTCGGCTACCGTGACTGCGGCATTCCCGGCGCCAAGACGGTGATGCTGGATGCCCACATTGACCAGATCGGCTTCCTGGTCACCGAAGTGACCAAGGAAGGCTTCCTGCGGTTCACCACCGTGGGCGGCGTGGATCAGCGTATGCTGCTGGGCAGCGAACTGACCGTCCTCACCAAGAAGGGCCCCATCCTGGGCATCGTGGCGGCCATCCCGCCCCATCTCCAGAAGGCCGGCGATGACAAGAAGTCCGTGCCCATCCCCGAGATGGTGGTGGACATCGGCATGACCGGCGAACAGGCCAAGAAGGCCGTCGCCGTGGGCGACTACATGGCCTTCGCCAACGACGCCATGGAGCTGCAGGGCGGCGCTTTGTGCGGCAAGGCCTTTGACGACCGCGCCTGTTTGGTGTGCCTGCTCCATACCATGGAGCTGCTGCAGGGCAAGCCTCTGGCCGTCAATGTGGTGGTCAGCGCCACCACCAAGGAAGAGACCGGCTTCCAGGGCGGCATTTCCGCCGGCTTCAAGGTGCAGCCCGAGTACGCCATCGCCGTGGACGTGACCCACGCCCGTACCGGCGACGCCCCCGAAGTCATCTGCAAGCTGGGCGACGGCCCCGATATTGACGTGGGTTCCAACAGCAATCCCAGATTTGCCCGCCGGATGATCGAGGTGGCCCGTGCCAAGCAGATCCCCCATACGGTCACCGCCTGTCCCTCCGCCAGCGGCACCAACGCCTGGCCCATCCAGATGCAGGGTCAGGGCATCACCACCCTGGTGGTCTCTCTGCCGCTGAAGTATATGCACTCTCCTGTGGAGATGCTGCGCATGAGCGACGTGAAGAACGTGGGCAAGCTGCTGGCCGCCTTTATCGAGAACTTTGACGGGAGGCTGTAAGCATGAAAGAATTACTGAAGAAGCTCTGTGAGCTGGACGGCGTTCCCGGTTACGAGGACGAGGTCCGCGCGTTTATCGAAGAGCAGGTCAAGCCCTACGCCACCTCCATGGAAGTGGACCCCGTGGGCAACCTGATCGTGTTCAAAAAGGGCGCCAAGGAGCGCAAGCGCCCCCTGCTGCTGATGGCTCATATGGACGAAGTGGGCTTTTTGGTGAAGGACATCACCTCGGACGGTATGCTCAAGCTGGCCCCCGCCGGCGGCATCGACCCCCGTGTGCTCATCGGCCGCCGTATGCGTGTGGGTGAAAAGAAGATCCCCGGCATCATCTCCCTGAAGGCCATCCACCTGACCACCCCCGAGGAGCGCAAGGTGGCTCCCGGCATCGGCAGTCTGTACATCGACATCGGCTGCACCAAGAAGGAGCAGGCGGAGGAACTGGTCATGCGCGGCGACCCCGCCATGTTTGACAGCAAGTTCCTGGAGTTCGGCGTGGACTGCGTCAAGGCAAAGGCCATTGACGACCGTGTGGGCTGCGCCGTTATGATGGAACTGCTCAAGCAGGATCTGCCCTACGATACTTATTTCGCCTTTGTGGTGGCCGAGGAGATCGGCTCCCGCGGCGCTACCGTTGCCGCTCAGCGGGTGGCCCCCGGCTGCGTGGTGGCCATCGAAGGCACCACCGCCGCCGATATGCCCGACGTGGCGCCCCATAAGCAGTCCACCGTCCAGCGTCAGGGCGCCGTCGTGTCCCTGATGGACAAGGGCACCGTCTACAACCGGGAGTTCCGTGAGCGGGTACTGGCCGAGGCCGACGCCCAGGGCGTCAAGTGGCAGTACCGCAAGAGCGCCAACGGCGGCACCGATGCCCGTGTTGGCACCACCTGCGGCTCCGCCGCCATCGCCTTTGGTCTGGCCGCCCCCGTCCGTTATATCCACTGTGCCTGCAACGTGGCCTATCTCCCCGATCTGGAGGAAGTCCGCAAGCTGGCCGAGATCGTTATCAAGGAAGCAGGTGAACTGGATGTTTGATGTGCTGCAGCTGCATCAGATGCTGGTGCGTGAGGCCCGCCCCTCCGGCGCCGAACAGACCGGCATCGCCAAGATTCTGAAGGAGATGGCCGCCCCCTATGTGGATGAGATCACCACCGACGCCATGGGCAACCTGATCTGCCATAAGAAGGGCAAGGGCAAAAAGGTCATGCTGTGCGCCCACATGGACGCCATCGGCTTTATGGTCACCGGCGCCGATGCCCACGGCGGCCTGTCTATCGCCCCCATCGGCGGCTTCGATCCCGCCTCTCTCATCAATACCCGCGTTCTGTTCCCCAACGGCACCCGGGGCATCATCAAGGCCAAGGAGACCGCCAAGACCCTGTCCGGCGGCTGGACCTCCATCCGTATGACCGACCTGTACGTGGACATCGGCGTCACCTCTGAAAAAGAGGCCATGAAGAAGGTCGCCATTGGCGATCTGGCCGTGTTCGAGGGTCTGCCCCAGGCCGTCGCCGGTCACCGCATCATGGGCCCCTACGCCGACGACCTCATCGGCTGCGTGGTGCTGCTGCTGGCCATGGAACAGATGGAAAACAGCAAGTACGATGTGTACTTCGTCTTTTCCACCCAGGAGGAGGTTGGCTGCCGCGGCGCCAAGACCGCCTCGCTGGCCATTCAGCCCGATATCGCCATCGCCACCGACGTGTGCGGCAGCGACGATACCCCCTCCCAGGAGGGCAAGAACCGTGTGATCTTCCTGGGCAAGGGCCCCACCGTCAAGATCAAGGACGCCAGCGTCATCTGCAGCCCCGAGCTCAACGCCCAGCTGAAGAAGATCGCCAAAAAGGCCGACCTCACCGTCCAGGACGAGATCCTGCTGGGCGGCGGCACCGACACCTGCTCCATGCAGATGTCCGGCCCCAATGTGATGGCCACCTGTGTGTCCATTCCTACCCGTCATATCCATTCCGCCGCCGAAATGTACGACTGGCGTGACGTGGAACAGGCCGGCGCCCTGCTGGCCGCGTTCCTCAATCAGTAAGGAGGGTGCGACCATGCTGAATATTCTGGAACTGCAAAAGCAGCTGGTGGAAGTGGCCCTTCCCTCCGGCTTTGAAAAGCCCCAGGGCCGTCTGCTGGCCCAGTGGGCAAAGCCCTATGTGGACGAGGTGTTCACCGACGCGCTGGGCAACGTGTACTGCCACAAAAAAGGCCCCGGCAAGCGTATGATGTTCCCCGCCCATATGGATGTCATCGGCCTGATGGTCACCTTTGTGGACGACAAAGGTTTCCTGCGGTTTGAGCCCATCGGCGGCCACAGCCCCGCCGGCCTCATCGGCTGCACCGTCCGTCTGGAAAGCGGCGTCCGCGGCTCGGTCTGGGCCGACGCCACCGCCGACATTTACAAGCACGGCTTCGGTGATGTGGACATCCACGATCTGTACATCGACATCGGCGCCGAGAGCAGGGAAGAGGCCGAAGAACTGGCCCCCATCGGCTCGGTTTGCGTCTTTGACGCCCCCGTCACGCTGCAGGGTGACACCCTTATCAGCCCCTACACCGACGACCTGTGCGGCTGCATCGCCCTGCTGGTGGCCATGGAGGAGCTGAAGGACACCCAGGTGGAAAACGACCTGTGGTTCGTCTTTACCGTCCAGGAAGAGGTGGGCCTCCGCGGCGCCAAGCCTGCCGCCTGGGACGTGCAGCCCTATATGGGCATCGCCGTGGACGTGACCCGTACCGGCGACACCTCCGGTGACATCGACGGCCAGCGTATGCAGGTCAGCCTGGGCAAAGGTCCCACCGTCAAGATCAAGGACTCCAGCGTCCAGTGCAATCCCCAGGTCATGGAACTGCTGCGCAAGGCCGCCAAGGCCGCCAAGATCCCCTATCAGGACGAGATCCTGCTGGCCGGCGGCACCGACACCGCCGCCATGCAGAAGACCCGTGCCGGCATCCTGTCCGGCTGCGTCAGCATCCCCTGCCGCAACATTCACGCTCCCGCCGAAATGGTCAGCGTGAAGGATGTGGAGAACGTGGGCAAGCTGCTGGCCGCCGCCGCCAAAATGCCCCTGTAACACAAAACAGAACTGCCCGGAAACTACGGTTTCCGGGCAGTTTTTTATGTCCGCGCCAGGCGGATGAGATATTCGTCGGTATCTTCTTCGGGGATCCTTTCGCCGGTGGGAAGAAAGCCGTGCCGGGCGTAAAAGCGGATGGCGCGGTGGTTTTTCTCCAGCGCCCACAGGTGATCGACACCCTGCCGCTCCATGGCGTGCTTCAAAAGGGCGGCGCCGATGGCCTGTCCCTGCAGCACCGGTTCCACGAACAGCTTTTTCAGCTGGGTGCCTTCGGTCATGCAGAAGCCTTTCACCACGCCGTCGTCGTATACCCACAGATGGGACAGGCGGCTTTCGTAATCCGCCGCTTTGGCAGGCACATGCAGTTCGGAAAAATAAAATTCGTCATCCCGGAAAATGGGATAAAAGTTCAGCCGGTAGTTGAAGATCTCGATCTCGGCGACGCGGATCAGGTCTTCTTTTTTTGCCGGACGGATAGGGGACACGGTGGCCGTCACCTCCCTCAAAAATTGCGTACAGTGTAGCATTTTTATGCTTTTGTGTCAAGTGGGGATACCGTCTTGCGGTTGCGGAAGGGGTGGAAGTTGTGTTATAATTTACGGATAGCAAAAAGAAACCGTGAAGGAGCGTTTATATATGAACTATCAGATGACCGAACTGGCCCGCCGCGCCGAAGAGCGCTGCCGCGGCCGTTTTGAAGAGATCGACCGCATCGCCTTTGCCTGCACCGAAAAGGTGCTGGAGGCCTTTGCCGAAGAGCGGGTGCAGGCCGGTGACTTTGCCGGCACCACCGGCTACGGCTACGACGATGTGGGCCGTGACAAGCTGGAGCGCATCTACGCCCGGGTATTCGGTGCCGAGGCCGCTCTGGTGCGCACATCCTTCGTCAACGGTACTCATGCCATCGCCTGCGCCATGTTCGCCTGCGTCCGTCCCGGCCAGACCATGGTGTCCATCACCGGCGGCGTCTACGATACCCTGGAGACCGTCATCGGCAAGCGTGGCAACGTTCCCGGCTCCTTTGCCGACTACGGCATCGGCTATAAGGAAGTGCCCCTGAAAGACGGCGTCCCCGATCTGCCCGCCATTCTGGAGGCGGTGAAGGATCCCTCCGTGTCCTGCGTGTTCATCCAGCGTTCCCGTGGCTACGGCATCCGCAAGACCCTGTCTCCCGAAGAGATCGGCGCCCTGTGCAAGGCCGTCAAGGCGGTCAACCCTGCCATCGTGGCGCTGGTGGACAACAGCTACGGTGAGTTCGTCTGCGAGACCGAGCCTCTGGCCCACGGCGCCGACCTGATGGCCGCCTCCCTCATCAAAAATCCCGGCGGCGGTCTGGCTCCCTGCGGCGGCTATGTGGCCGGCCGTGCCGATCTGGTGGAGCGTGCCGCCTGCCGAATGACCCTGCCGGGCATCGGCGGCGAGTGCGGCGCTTCCCTCAACGTCAACCGCTCCCTGTATCAGGGCTTCTTCATGGCGCCCCATGTGACGGCCCAGGCCGTCAAGACCGCCGCCTTCTGCGCCGGTGTGATGGAGGAACTGGGGTACAAGGTGTCCCCCTCTTCCGGCGAGGCACGCTATGACATCATCCAGACCATCGATTTCGGCGATCCCGCCCCCCTCATCCAGTTCTGCCGGGGCATCCAGAGCGCCTCTCCCGTGGACAGCTTCGCCAGCCCCGAACCCGGCGAGATGCCCGGTTACGAAAGCCCCGTCATCATGGCGGCCGGCGCCTTTATCCAGGGCAGCTCCATTGAATTGAGCTGTGACGCCCCCATCCGTCCCCCCTACACTTGCTATATGCAGGGCGGCCTGACCTATGAGTCGGGCAAGCTGGGCATCCTGCGGGCGGCGCAGATGATGCAGGAGGCAAAATGATCGTTCTGGGACTGGACCCCGGCTATGCCATCGTGGGCTACGGCGTCATCGACACCGAAAAGGGTAAGCACCGCCTGCTGGGCTACGGCGCCATCACCACCCCGGCTGGCATGGAGATGTCCCGCCGCCTGCTGGAGATCTCCCGGGATATGCGCACCCTGCTGGATACCTACAAACCGGATATGGTGGCGGTGGAAGAGTTGTTTTTTAACAACAACATCACCACCGGCATCCAGGTGGCCCAGGCCAGAGGGGTCATCCTTGCCGCCTGCGCCGAACGGGGCCTGACCCCGGTGGCCTACACCCCTTCTCAGGTGAAGCAGGCGGTGGTAGGCTACGGCAAGGCGGAAAAAAAGCAGGTCATGGAAATGACCCGCATGATGCTGCACCTCAATGCCGTGCCCAAGCCGGATGACGCGGCGGACGCTCTGGCCATCGCCCTGTGCCATGCCCACACCGCCGGCAGCCATATGCCGCTGAAATAGCAAACAGCAACAAGGGGCGCCGCGCGCCCCTTTGCCGTTATAACGGCAAAAACGGGGAACAACCCCGCATCTGCAGAAAGACCTCCGACAGCGCGCTGCCGCAGGCCAGCGTCAACACCACGGCGCACAGGATCAATACCGTCAAACACCATCCGTACCGTTTCATATCCCCGCACTCACTTTCCTTTTTGATGTGTCCTTCCTTTTTATAGACGGAAACTACAGCCAAAAGTTCCCTCCGCACGGAACATTTTTTGAAAAAAGCGGTCCAATACAGCAGAAGGTCATACACGGGAGGCATCTATGAACAAAACTTATCGAACGCTTGCGGCCCTTTGTCTGGTGCTTGCCCTGTGCGGCTGCGGCCGGCAGCAGCCGGCGGAAACGCCCACCCAGCCCATCCAGGCCGAAAGCACCCAGCCCCGTCCGGGCATCCTGTCCGACGCGGGACAGGCCGAGACCACACAGGATTTTTACAGCCGCACCTCCATCATCGCCCGTAACGAGCGGATGGAGGGCAGCTTTGTGCAGACCGGCAACTGGGCACGGGAGTACGCGGCGCTGGAGCATCCCGGCAGCGTCTGCGAGGTGTCCTATCTTTCGGACTACGCCCTGCCCGACGCCATGACCCGGGACGAGCTTTCCGGCGGCGTTTCTCTGTGGGCGGTGGACATCACCGCCCCCGACGGTACCCAGACGGAAGAGCGGGTACAGATCCTGTACTTCACCGAAACCGCCGAAACCGGCCTGAACCAATGCATCTCCGGCCTGCTGACCGGGGAGGATATCCTGACCACCCGGCCCGAGGCCTATGCCTATCTGGCGTTGGATCCCCGGTTTTCCGCCCGGATGCAGACCCTGCCCGACATCACGCCGCCGGAAGGGGTACAGCCGGTGGAATTTTTGGAGGAGACCGGCGCTCTGGATCAGCAGTTCTATCCGCTGACCGACACGGTGGCGGCGGTGCTCTGCCGCTATCCCCACCGGGACGGCACCGGCGACCGGCTCGCGATTTACGACATGGCGGCGCGGCAGACTCTGGAGACCCACCAGTTGGAGGGCCAATGGGACTTCGCCGGCCTGCGGGCAGGCGAGCTGCTGCTGGAGCAGTCCTACGCCATGGGTGAAGGCCGCCAGACGGCAACCGTCACCTTTGACGGCACGCAGACCAATATGGAGACCCGATTCCTCGCCGACGACGAGCAGCCGGTAGGCGACTACGTGCTGTCCTGGCGGGACGGCAGCGTCTATCTGGGCGAAGAAGTGCTGCTGCAGGGTACCACCGAAGCGGAAGAGGGCGGCGACGGGGAAGAAGAACCCATGTCCACGGCCCTGTATAACTTCCATCAGGCCCTGGATGATCACCGATTTCTGTACTCTGTGGCCGGCTGGGAGTGGATCGAGCACTACGGCGTGTACGATCTGGAGACACGGGAGGCCCATGTGCTGGCGGGCAGCAGCCAGGTGTGGGACTATGAGGTCATCGGCGTCAGCGCCGACGGCAGCCGGGCCCTGGCCTGGAGCCGGGAAGGCAACTGGCTGGAGCTGGTGGATCTGCGGAGCTACACCGCACGGCAGATCAGTCTGACCGCCCTGACGGTGGAGCAGATCAGCGCCAACGCCGATTTGAGCCGTGTGGCGCTGCTGCAGCGTGACACCGCCGCCGAGGCCTATTCCATCGCCGTTCTGGACAGCGGCACCGGCGAGAAGCTGTTTTCCTGGTCGGTACCCGAAGGTCTGGTGGCCGGCGCCCCCGAACTGCACCCGGTGGGAGAGCGCCTCCTGCTGATCAATCTTCGTCCCTGGAAAACCGACACCGAGTGGATCTACGGTTGTCATTATTGAGTGTTTCCTGCTTTTTCGTGAGAGGAGGAGTTTTCATGAAGAAATTGTTTGCCATTGTTTTGCTGGCTGCGCTGGTGTTCACCGCGGCCTGCGGAAAGCAGCCCCAGACCCCGCCCGTCCCCACCGAGCCTGCGACCGAAGCGCCCACCCAGGCTCCCACCCAGCCCGTGACCGAAGCGCCCACCGAAGCGCCCACCGAGGCTCCCACCGAGGCTCCCACGGAGCCTGTCACCGAGCCTGTGACCGAGGCACCCACCCAGCCTGTGGTGGAACCGGAAGGCGCGGTATCCGCCGTCAAGCTGCCGGCGGACATCCCCGGCGTGGAGCAGGTGGTGGAATTCCTGCCCCTGCAGGGCGGCGCCTCCGTTCTGCTGGCCAAAAGCGGCAGCAAGGGCTGGCTCATGACCTATGACTACATGACGTCGGAAGTCATCCACCGGCTGGAAGTGAAGGTGGGCACCGATGCCCAGCTGTCGCTGGTGGATGCGGGCACTCTGGTCTATTACGACGGACAGAAGAGCTGGGAGATCACCGTCGGCGGCCGGATGGACCTTTATTCGAAAGCGTACGATATTAACAACTGGCTGAAACTGGGCGACCGGCAGATCTCCGGTTTGAACGGCTCCATTCTGGTGGACGGTAAAGTGGTGCTGGAGGCCCAGCCCGGCAAGACCGGCTATCGGCTGGTGGGCATTCTGGACGACCACCGTCTGCTGTATAACGCCTATGACACGGCCACCAGCCTGACCGGGACCTGCGGCGTGTACGACCACGCCACCGGTGAACAGAAGCTGCTGACCACCATCGGACAGTGTGTGATCGGTGTGTGGAATGATACCCTTTTGATCGCCAGACAGCACGCCGGCGGCCTGTACGAGCTGGGCAAATACGACCTGACCGACTACAGCTTCACGGCGCTGAACATCGGCCACGAAAAGATCGACCAAATGGTGGATCAGGCCCTGTGCAGCAACGACGGCAGCCGACTGATGGTGACCTGGGAAGATGATGAAGGTCTGCATGTGCAGATCTTTGACCTGGAGACCCGGGATGAGCTGTATGCCTGGACCGCCCCGGCGGGCGAAGGCTGGCAGTTCCACATCGCCGACGGCAACCGTCTGGCGGTCTGGCAGGGAACTCCCGACGATCTGACCGTTTGGGACGTGGAATATTGACCCTATGGGCGGCCCCTCCGGGCCGCCCTTTTTGTCGCAAATCCGCCGCAATTTTCTGTTGTACATCCCGAACAAATGTGCTATGATAACGATATATATGCTTTTTGAAAGAGGAACCCTATGTTTTACTATATTTCGGGAAAAGTGGCTGTCACCGACGCCTCCATGGTGGTCATTGACGCCGGCGGTGTGGGTTACGCCGTCAACACCTCCTACAACTCCGCCCGGTCGGTGAAGGTGGGCGAACAGGCCACCTTTTACACCTACCTCCACGTGCGGGAGGATATCTTTGAACTGTTCGGCTTTGCCAGACGGGAAGAGCTGACCTGCTTCAAGCAGCTCATCGCCATTTCCGGCGTGGGCCCCAAGGCGGCGCTGGCCATTCTGGGCGCCGTCACTCCCGAAAAGCTGGCGCTGTGCATCCTCGCCGGCGACGAAAAGGCCCTCACCGCCGCTCCCGGCATCGGCAAAAAGCTGGCCCAGCGCATTCTGCTGGAGCTGAAGGATAAAATGTCCCAGGATCAGCTGGAGGCGGCTTCCGGCACCACCGGCATTACCATGCCCGAACTGGCCGCCCCCGGCGGCGCGCTGGAGGACGCGCTGGCAGCACTGGCCGTGCTGGGCTATCCCCGTGCCGTGGCGGCCGCCGCCCTGCAGGGTGTGGATACCGCCGGTCTGGCCACCGACGAGATCGTTCGGGCGGCCCTCAAACGACTGTTTTAAGGAGGGATCACGATGGCAATCGAATTCGGCCAGGCAATGGAAGAAGAGCGCATCGTTTCCTCCACCCTGACCCACGACGACGAGCAGGAGGGCGGCCTGCGCCCCCGACTGCTGCACGAATACACCGGCCAGGAAAAGGCCAAGGACAATCTGGAGGTCTATATCCAGGCGGCACGGCTGCGAGCCGAGCCGCTGGATCACGTGCTGCTGTACGGCCCTCCCGGTCTGGGCAAGACCACCCTGGCGGGCATCATCGCCAACGAGATGGGGGTCAATATCCGCATCACCTCCGGCCCCGCCATTGAAAAGGCCGGCGATCTGGCCGCCCTGCTCACCAATCTCAACGAAAACGACGTGCTCTTCATCGACGAGATCCACCGCCTCAACCGCAGTGTGGAAGAGGTGCTGTACCCCGCCATGGAGGACTTCGCGCTGGATATCATCATCGGCAAGGGCCCTGCCGCCCGCTCCATCCGGCTGGACCTGCCCAAATTCACCCTCATCGGCGCCACCACCCGGGCGGGACAGCTGTCCTCGCCCCTCCGTGACCGATTCGGCGTGCAGCTGCGGCTGGAACTGTATACCCCCGAGGAGCTGCAGGCCATCGTCACCCGCACCGCGGGCATTCTGGGCGTGGACATCGACCCCTCCGGTGCCATGGAGATCGCCCGCCGCTCCCGCGGCACTCCCCGTATCGCCAACCGCATCCTCAAGCGCGTCCGCGACTTCGCCCAGGTGAAGGGCAGCGGCAAGGTGGACCGCACCATGGCCGATGTGGCCCTGTCCGCTCTGGAGATCGACGGCCTGGGTCTGGATCGCACCGACCGGCGTATGCTGGAGAGCATCATCCGCAACTTCCGGGGCGGCCCGGTGGGTCTGGAGACCCTTGCCGCCACCATCGGCGAGGAAAGCGTCACGCTGGAGGACGTTTACGAGCCGTATCTGCTGCAGATCGGCTTTTTGAACCGCACCCCCCGTGGCCGGTGCGTCACTATGAAGGCCTACGAACATCTGGGCATCCCGTATCAGGGACAAATGGAACTGTAATTTGAGGAAATGAGGTAATTTTCCATGAAATATTTCGGAACCGACGGCATCCGCGGCGAAGCCAACGTGGAACTGACCTTTGATCTGGCTTATAAAGTGGGCCTGGGCCTGGGCACTCTGCTGAAGGAGCAGCTGGGCCACCGCCCGCTGGTGTTTATCGGCCGTGACACCCGTATCTCCGGCGGTATGCTGGAGGCCGCTCTCACCGCCGGCCTGTGCAACGCCGGCGCCGACGTGACCTCTCTGGGCGTTGTGCCCACCCCGGCGGTGGCCTATCTGACCGCCAGCACCGAGGCTGCCGACGCAGGTATCGTCATCTCCGCCAGCCACAATCCCTTCGGCGACAACGGCAT
Organism: Clostridia bacterium; assembly: GCA_017559995.1. Classification (GTDB taxonomy): domain Bacteria; phylum Bacillota; class Clostridia; order Oscillospirales; family Butyricicoccaceae; genus UBA4644. The sequence continues at coordinate 34,457 of JAFYPP010000065.1, forward strand.
CAAGATCTTCGGCGGCGCGGGCTACAAGCTCACCGACGCCCAGGAAGCGCAGCTGGAAGCCTATATCGACAATCCGCCCACCCGTGTGCTCACCGGCGGTGACATCGGCGGCGTGAAGGCCTTTGCCGACGGCGATCCCGTAGAGGCCTATGTGCGCCACCTGACCGGCACCGCGCCCTGCCGCCTGATCGGTATGCGCGTGGCCGTGGATTGCGCCAACGGCGCCTCGTCCACCACTGCCGAAAGCCTGTTCCGCGCTCTGGGCGCCGACGCCGTCATCACCTGCAAGGATCCCGACGGCGTGAACATCAACGAAGGCTGCGGCTCCACCCATCTGGAAAAGCTGCAGGAGATGATGAAGTCCGGCCGTTACGCCATCGGCTGCGCCTTTGACGGCGACGCCGACCGCTGCCTGCTGGTGGATGAGACCGGCGAAGTCATCGACGGCGACCACATCATGGGCGTCCTGGCCGACTTCATGAAGCGCAACGGCAAGCTGAAGGGCGGCGCTGTGGGCACCATCCTCACCAACCTGGGCCTGCACGCCTTTTTGGAGGAGAAGAATATCCCCATCCTCAGCACCAAGGTGGGCGACCGCTACGTGCTGGAGTGTATGCGGGAGCAGGGCTGGAACATTGGCGGCGAGCAGTCGGGCCATCTGATCCTGTCCGACTATGCCACCACCGGTGACGGCCAGCTCACCGCCGTGCAGTTCCTGTGCGCCATGAAGATGAGCGGCAAGACCGCCTCCGAACTCAACCGCATGATCGAGTCCTTCCCCCAGGTGTCCATCAACGTGGCGGCCCCCAACGCTGTCAAGCATCAGGTGGCACAGCTGCCCGAAGTGGTGGCCGTGGGTGAGGAGATCAAGGCCGCTTTCGGCGGCGCCGGCCGCGTGGTCATCCGTCCCTCGGGCACCGAGCCCAAGGTTCGTGTCATGGTGGAAGGCCGTGACAAGGCCATGGTAGACGAACTGGCCAAGAAGGCCGCCGATGTGGTGAAAGTCGCAGTCGAGGGGCTGTAATAAGCAAAAATGCAGGCAGGGTCTACAAAACCCTCCCTGTTTTGCAAAAAGGAGCGATCAAGATGAAAAAACGGACCGTCCTGCCGTTGGTGCTGCTGGTTTGCGCAACGGTGATCCTTTGCTGCCGGGCCGCCAACTGGAAAAGCGACAAGCCCTTTGTCTATCCGGACATCCAAACCTTTAACAGCAGTAATGCTGGAAAGCGCGCTTGCCGCGTGCCGGAAGAGGTGGCAAAAAACATGACCACCCGAGCCCTGGTGGAGACCGTAATGAACTATCCCTATCTGGTGGATATGTATGCTTTCGATTCCATAGATTTATGGTTCAAGGGGGTTAGAAATCTGCCGATGATGGCGGAACTGTGTGCCCGACCGGACTGCCTGGCTGTATTACGAGCCGAAGCCCTCAAAGCAGAGAACGACGATTTGGGCTATTATATCAATCTCATACTCTGCTTGGAGCGGGCCGCCCAAAAGTAAAAAAAGAAAAGCACCCCTGACGGGGTGCTTTTTTTCATGGATTTAGACGTCGAATACGCCCATGATCACGATGCCGATGACGGCCAGGGCGATGCACAGATAGTGCTTCCAGCTGAGCTTTTCCTTGAGGAACACACGGCTCCACAGCACGGAAGCGGCGCAGTAGGCGGAAATGATGGGGGCGGACATGGCCAGATGGGCGGTGTCGGCGATGGCGTAGATGTAAGCAAACTGACCCACCGTCTCGAAACAGGCGCCGATGTACTTGGGGGCCTCCATCCGGGGGACCAGCTTCTGCTTTTTGATGACCACGGCATAGATAAAGCACACGATGCCGGCCAGCAGGAAGGTCAGCTCATAGGCCACGTTGGCGCTGGCCTCGTATTCCACATAGGTGAGGCTCAGTTTGTCCAGCACCAGACTGTCGGCAAAGGTGCCGGCGGCGTCCAGAATGCAGTAGGCCACGGGCAGCGCCAGAGCCAGCCAACTTTTGGAGTACTTGAAGTTGCCGATCTCCTGACGGGCGGCGCGGGCCTCGTCATCCTCCTGATATTCCACCACGCCCAGACCGATAACGCCCACGCACACCAGGGCGATGGCGATCAGCACGGCGGGGGGATAGCTTTCGCCCATGGTCAGGATGGCCAGAATGGCCACCAGAGCACCCGAGGCGTTGCAGATGGGGGAGGAGATGGACAGCTCAATGTACCGCAGGCCCAGATAACCCATGGCCATGGACAGGATGTACAGCAGGGAAACGGGCAGGTAGGTGGTCAGAATGTGGAGGTTGATCTCCACGCCGTTGACAAAGATCTCATAGCAGGCATGAAGGCCCATGACCACACCCACGGCCATGACCATCTTCAGATGGCTGTATTTGTCTTTGCCGTCACGGCAGCCGATTTTCGAAAACAGGTCGGAGCCGCTCCAGCACAGCAGAGCGGCGATCGCAAGCCAAAACCACATGGTAATTTCTCACTTTCTTTGTTTTAGATTATTCATTTTTTAAAGTACGGAAATCACCGTGGGTGGGGGACGCAGCTGGGGCGCCACCGGCTTGCATTTGCGGAACATAAGGTCTCCTTTTACTTCAGCTCGTAGCCGCAGAACAGAATGGCGGCCTTGGCCAGTTCGGCAGTGGGATCGATAAAGGCGCCGGGCAGCTTGAGCTCCTCGGCCACCACGGGCAGCTCGGTGCAGCCCAGGATGAAGTAATCGGCGCCCTCCTTGGTCAGGTCGGCCAGCAGCTTTTCCATGGGCTCCCGGACGGTCTCCAGAGGCTTGCCGCCCTTGACGCAGTCGTAGATGGCGTACATCAGCACGTCACGCTGCTCCTCGTTGGGCAGGATGCAGGCCACGCCTTCGGCTTCCAACGCGCGGTTGTACAGGCCGGAGGCCAGGGTGCCCTTGGTGCCCAGCACGCAGGCAGTCTTGCCGGGGAACTGCTTGGCGCAGGCCTTGGCGGTGGATTCCAGAATGGAGATAAAGGGGATCTGGGTCTGCTCCTGCAGACGGGGCAGGAAGTAGTGGGCGGTGTTGCAGGGCATGATGATGCAGTCGGCGCCGCAGGCCTCCAGATGCTTGAGGGCAGAGGACATCTCGGGCACGGGGTCGGTACCGCCGGATAGAATGGCGCCGGTGCGGTCGGGGATCTGTGCGTTGTTGTCGATGTAGATGCGAATGTGCTCGTTGTCAGAGCCGGCCTTGGTCATCAGGACGATCTTTTTGAACAGGTCGGCGGTGGCCAAAGGGCCCATGCCGCCCAGAATACCGATGGTTTTTTTCATATGCAGAAGCTCCTTCTTGTGGAAATTATCCATGGATTACTATACATGGATTTGATGGAAAATCAACTACTTTTTGATTTTTTGGAAAAGCGCTTTTGCCTCTTTGGCGTCCTCTGCCGTGGCTTCGTCCTTGTAGCGGGCGGGCAGATACAGCTGCCGCAGGCGGTCGACTTCGGATCGGTGGTGGGAGAACACATCCTGCTCCACACCGCTCTGCTGGCGGGTATCCATATCGGGACTGAGGGAGCCGCCCTCCTGCCGGGTGCGGTGCAGCAGCTGCTGATACCAGTAGCGCACCTGCAGCTGGGGCGTCCGGGCGGACAGCCGGGTCAAAGGACGCTGGGGCGGCGGCATGGCAGCGGCGGAAAACCGGCTTTGCTCCGATGTGGAGGAGACGGGCCGGTTCCGGGAGGCCATCAGCCGACGGAACAGCAGGACGGCGGCGATCACCGCCAGAAGGATCAGGATGCCCGAAATGACGATCACCACCACACGGCTGGGATCGGTGGCCTGCTCCAGCAGCAGATCCTGCTGCAGGTCATCCATCTGCTCGGGTACCTGCATGGGCTCCTGCAGGATGCCGTCGAAGCTCAGCTCGTCGGGGAGGATGAGCATCAGGCCCCAGGCGAACACCATGCCGATGCTGCCCAGAATCACGAAAACCGGGACGGAAGCCACGTTCCACACCGCTTTGAACACCGTACCCAGCAGCGCGCGGAACTGCGGACTTCCCAAAACGGCGCACACCGCGCACAGACCCGCCACGGTGATGCCGTTCATCACACGGAACCGGGTTTGGGAAAGGGTGGCCTCGTCATGGCGCAGCATACGCAGCAGCACCACGGAAGACAGCAGGAACACCAGAAGATAGGGCACGGAGAAGGTCTCGGCCTGCCGCGCCTGACCCAGTGCCACCACCATCACGGCGGGCAGGATCAGCAGCTTGAGCTGCAGGAAAAACAGGTCGGTGGAGGCGAAATAGTCCGGATTCGTCCGCTTGGTGGCGCAGCAGAACAAAACGTACAGCGCCGCCGGGGCAAGGATCACCAGACCGGCCGTCTGATTGGGCAGGGCAAAGACCGCCATGCACAGGACCGGCGGCACCAGCCGCAGGGGCAGGGAGGGCCATTTCCGGTCGGCCATCCGGCTGAAGGCGGCGGACAGAGCCAGCAGGGCAAAGTGGGGCAGCAGGCTGCCCGTCAAACCGTAAATGCTGGCGAAATAGGCCGCGAAGGTGCCGTAAAAGCACAGGTCGGCAATGGTTTTCAGGAAAAACGCAAGGTTCACAGCGTCATCGCCTCCTCTGCCGTAAGGATCAGGGTACGGGACCCGGACAGCTGCTCCAGCCGGGAAAGGCTCTGCTGCCAGCGAACGTCCCGCTGGGGGGTGATGAGGATATGGGTACGGCCCTGTTCCACGTGGCGGGCGCACTGCTCCAGGGTGTGGGCAAAGGGGCGCAGGGGCTCGTAGGTGGCACGGCCCAGTCCCTCCAGAATGGTGGCCAGATGGCCGGCGCCCAGACCGTCGCTCACCTGACTCCACAGGGACACGGCGCCGGCGGCGCCCGCGTTGGTGACGAAACGGTAGGGGATGCGCTTTTCCTCCAGAGTCTCGCACACCGTGCGGGCCAGGGAGAAGCAGGCCTCCAGCCGGTCCTCCCAGCCTTCCTCTCTGGCGCATTCCACGTTGAGCAGCACGGTGGCCGTCAGTTCCAGAGTGTAGTCGTATTTTTTCACCATCAGCTGGCCCGAACGGGCGCTCTGGGTCCAGGAGATGGACTTCATGGGCTCGCGGCCGGTGTATTCCCGGAAACCCAGCGTCAGTACCGGATCTTCCAGAATGAAGCGGTCCACCGAGCGGTCGCCCAGAAAACCGCCCAGGGTGCTTTCCAGTCCCGGCGCGGTACAGGGCGAGGGAATGATCACCACTTCCTCAAACTGGTCGGCATAGGCCACCAGTTCGCCGGTGCCCAGAAAACCGCCGCCCTGCAGGGTGGCGGAGGTGAAGGCGTGCCGCCCCCGCTTGCTGATGGTCACCGGCACCTGCTGCTGCCAGGTCTGCCGGGGCATCAGGTAGAGGGAATAGGTCAGCTGCTTTCCCTTGCCGGTATAGCTCTCGGCGAGTTTGGAATCGGTCTCCACCGTCATGGTGTCGGGCAGCAGCTGGGTGACCTCCAGATAAGGCACGAAGCGGAAGGCACGGTTGGTCACCGTGTTCACCAGGAAAAACCGCTCACCCGGCTCGGCAAGCTTGCGGTCGGGGGCGTAATGGTGCTCCACGCCGTCCAAAACGTGGGCCAGTGACCAGTATTGGATGGCCGCGGCGGCGGCCACCAGGATCACAACAAAAAGCAGCATCAGAGTGCCTCGGTGGGGACGGGGACCTTGTGCAGCAGATCGGACAGGAACTTTTCGGTGTCGGCCATCCGTCCGCCGCTGGTGGAGATGCGGTGGCACAGCACCCAGGGTGCCATATCCCGCACGTCCTCGGGGATGACATAATCACGGCCGGCAAAGGCGGCGGTGACCTGGGCGGCCTTGTACAGGGCGATGGCGCCTCGGGTGGAAACGCCGGTGACGAAGCGGTTCTCGCTGCGGGTGGCGGCGATGATGTCCATGAGATAGCCGGCCACGGCGGGGGAAACGGTGACGTCGGAATAGTGCTCCTTCACCCAGGCGGTCTCCTCGGCGGAAACGACCTGTTCCAGCTCGTCGATGATGGCGGGTGCGGCCTTACGGCCCAGCACGGACAGCTCCTGCTCACGGGTCATATAGCCCAGCCGCAGCCGCATGAAGAAGCGGTCGGTCTGCGCCTCGGGCAGGGGGAAGGTGCCGTAGGATTCCAGAGGATTCTGGGTGGCCATCACCAGGAACGGCTCCTCCAGCCGGGTGGTGACACCGTCCACCGTGATCTGCCGCTCTTCCATAGCCTCCAGCAGGGAGGACTGGGTGCGGGGGGTGGCGCGGTTGATCTCGTCGGCCAGAATGATGTTGGAAAACAGGGGGCCGGGACGGAAGCGGAACTCGCCCTGCTTCTGGTCGTAATAGTTGATGCCCGTCAGGTCGGAGGGCAGCAGGTCGGGGGTGAACTGGATGCGCTTGAAGTCGCCGCCCACGGTTTTGGCAAAGGCCCGCAGCAGCATGGTCTTGCCGGTGCCGGGGACGTCCTCCAGCAGCACGTGGCCCGAACAGACGAAACAGGTGAGCACCCGGCGGATGACCTCATCCTTGCCCACGATGACCCGGGCGCAGTTGGAAACGACGCTCTCGCAGTATTTGGTAAAACGGGAAGTGTCCATGGCAGATACCTTCTTCAATGTAGAATAATGAAATATTATAGCACGGTTTTGGCCGATTGGGAAGAAGCGGAAAAAGAAAAAACGGCTGTTGTTTCCAACAGCCGTTTTCGGGTTAAAACTTAGCCCTCGACGATAGCGCCCATGGGGCAAGCGCCGGCGCAGGAGCCGCAGCTCACGCAAGCGTTCTCATCGATCTCGTACTTACCGCCAGCGTCCTTGATAGCGCCAACGGGGCAAGCACCGGCGCAGGTACCGCAGCCGACGCAAGCATCAGTGATTTTGTATGCCATAAGTAAAGCACCTCCTGTTAAAATCTACCCCTATTTTAACAGAAAAAATAAAAAATGCAATGGGGAAATGGGCAAATAATTTTGGAAATAATCACGGTATTTTTGGAAAGCATAGGTTTGGGAGGCGATATTTATGAAAAAACAACTCCAGGACCGCAACCGTCCGCAGCCTGAAGGGGACCGGGTCACCGCTTCGGCCGAGCATGAAAACCGCTTTGCGCCGCCCCGGGTGAAGGCATGACGGAGCAGCGATTTTCCCAGAGCGGACAACGGGCGCTGGTGGCGGCGTATCAGGCGGCAAAGGAGCTGGGCCACGGCGCCATCGGCCCGGAGCATCTGCTGTTGGGAGTATTGCGGGAGGAAAGCGCCCTGCCCGAAGGGTGGGCGGGCCTGCGGCCGGGGGTGGAACAGGCGGTGGAGCGGCACCTGGGCCGCGCTGTGCCTGCCGGGACGCCCGAGACCCTCTCGCCGGAAGGAGCCGCAGTCATCCG
>JAFYPP010000066.1 GCA_017559995.1 Clostridia bacterium
AAGGCCTGCCGGAGGGCGGCGCAGGGTACTTCTGGGGCACCCTGCCCCACACGGCCGCCGCCCAAAACGCTCCGGGCACCGTGAACGACACCGACCCGGTGCGACAGCTGGCCGACCGCCTTTGGGCGGCGGCGGGAAACCGAGCAAGGAGGCATACGATGGCAACCAATACAAGAACGGTGATCCTCCGGCGGGGCGAGGAGGAACAGCTGGTACTGGCGGTCAATCCCCGGCAGATGGTGCTGAGCCAGCCCCACAACACGCTGAGCTACCAGACAATCCGGGGGGAGACCGTCCACGCCTCCCGGGGCAGCGGCCTGATGCAGGTGACGCTGGAGACCTTTTTCCCCCATGAGGAGTCCCGGTTTTATCAGGGGACGGAACCCCAGCAGGCGCTGGCCATGGTCAGCCGCTGGAAGGCGGAGGGCAGCCCGGTGCGGCTGCTGATCTCCGACTGTGAGGTGGACGGCCTGTTTCTGGTGTGCGCCCTGGAGCGCGTCTTTACCGAAGGCGACCGGGATGTGGGGGTGCGCATGGTGCTGAAGGAGTACAAATACCTGTCCTCCGACAGCGTGGATCCGGCCGGCGTTCAGCAGACCGGCGGTCTGTGGCCCCGGGCCGACGAGCGTTCCGCGCCCACCGTTTACGTGACGGCCGGAGGCGAGGATCTGTGGACGGTGGCCCGCCTTTGCCTGGGGGATGGCGGCAGATGGAAGGAGCTGGCCGTGCGCAACGGCATTTCCGATCCCCATGATCTGCCGGCGGGAAAGGAGTTGTATCTTTCGTGAGAGTTTGGCTGGAAGATACCGAAGTCACCGGGTTGTGCACCCGGCTGACGGTGGACAAGGAGGCTGCCGCCGCCGGCGCCGAGGCAGAAGTGGTGCTGGTGTGCGCCCCGGAGGACGGCCGCCTGCCCCGGCTGGATCCGGCCTGCGGCCAGTGGGTCCACGTGCGGCAGGAGGGAGAGCTTGTGTTCGCCGGCAGGGTGGAGCAGGTGAGCTACGACGCCGCCAAACTGGCGCTGACCCTGTCCTGCTACGACCCGGCCTCCCTGCTGGCGAAGAACCACTGCAGAGGGCCTTACACCGGCACGCCGGCGGAGATCGCCCGTCAGCTGTGTCTGCTGTGCGGTCTGGAGCCGGGTGAGATCTGGGACGGGGACGGAATGCCGGTGCAGTTGAGCGCCTCCTGCGGACGAAACTGCTACCGCACCCTGCGCAGCCTTTACGATGACAACTGTGTGGTGGAGTACCGTGACGGACGGGTGAACGTCTATCCGCCCGGCGGACAGACCACCGTGCTCACCGGCGGACAGCTGGTGGGGCTGACCTCGCGCAATACCGCCCGGGAGGCGGTGACCCGTGTGCGGGTCTATAAAAACGGCAGGGTGGCCGCCCAGTGCACCGACGAGGAGGGCCTTTTGCGGCTGGGTCTGCGCAGCCGGGACGAGTATCTGTCCATGAAATACCCCTCTGCTGCCCAGCAGGCCCGTGCGGGTCTCCGGGGCGAGGCACGGCAGGCACGGCTGGCCTTCACCGGCAGAAGCCCGGTGAAGTGCGGACAGCTGGTGACGCTGGACCGGCCGCTGATGGGCGTATACGGCACCTATCTGGTGACCCAGGTGACCTGGCGCTGCGAGAAGGGTCTTTTGACCACCGAACTGGGGGTGGAGAGCCTGTGACGGGAAATCCCTATTACAGCCTGCTGGGCCTGCTGGAGGACACATCCGTGCGGCTGGCGGTGGCCGTGCTGTCCAGCGTGGAAGAGGAGACCTTTCTGGTGGAGGGCCGTCCGGCGTCCATGGCGGGCAGAGCAAAGGGCCTGGTCATCGAGGCCACCGACGAGGGCGGCAGCTTTTTGTGCGCGGGCAGCCGGGAGGGCTGGTTCGTGCTGTGCCGTCTGGAAGAAACATGAAAAAGGAGGAAGGCCTATGGCGTTGTTTTCCTATGAGGAGCAGAGCGGCCTGCCCCTGCTGCGGGAGGTGGCGGTGGATCTGAACACCGGCCAGCCCATTGTGGAGGCGGACGGGCGGTTCCGTCTGGTCTCCGGGCTGGAGGCCGTGCGGGTGTGGGTCTGGCGGGCGCTGCGGGCGGACAATTGCCGGTTTGCCTATGCCGCCCACACCGAGCGCTACGGCAACCAGCTGCACCTGCTGTGCGGAAAGTCCATGACCGAGGCCCGCAGCCGTCTGGCGGGGCTGGTGCGGGAGGCGCTGCTGGTTTGTCCCTATATCACCGGGGTGGAGCGGTTTTATTTCACCCGGGAGGGCAGCCGGCTGACCGCTGCCTTTACCGTGCGAACGGTATACGGCGAACTGACGGCAGAAAGTGAGGCATGGTTATGAACTATGATTTTGAAAGCATTTTGGCGCGGCTGAAGGAGGGCCTCTCCGGGCGGGTAAGCGCCATGGAAGGCACGGTCACCGGCGACATCCTGCAGGCGGTAGCCGCCGAACTGGCACGCATCTGGAGCCAGGAGGTGGATTCGGTGACCCAGCGCGGCTTTGTCACCACCGCCCAGGGCGAGTGGCTGGACGCCGCTTGCGGCGATTACGGCATCGTCCGCAAGGAGGACGAGAGCGACGACAGCCTGCGCAGCCGCACGCTGGAGCACATCCGCAGGCAGGGCGCCGGCGGCACCGCCGCCGATTACGCCGCCTGGGCGGAGTCGCTGGAGGGCGTGCAGACGGCTTCTGCCGTGCCTTTGGCCCGGGGCGCCGGCACGGTGGATGTGTATTTTGCCCCTGCCGACGGGGCCCCGGAGGACATTCAGGCGCGGCTGGCCTTTCATCTGGAGGGGCTTCGCCCGGTGGGCGCCGACGTGCAGGTCATTGCCGCCCAGCCGGAGGCGGTGAACGTGGAGGCGGTGATCCTGCGGCAGGGTGAGATCTCCGCCGAGGCTGTGACCGCCCAGCTGGAGAGCCGTCTGGCGGCCTATCTGGAGGAGGGCCGTCTGGCAGAGGGCGGTCAGGTCATTCGGCGCAACCGGGTGATGGCGCTGCTGCTGGACTGCACCGGCGTGGCCGATGTGACCGCTTTGACTCTCAACGGTACGGCGGACAATCTCACCATGGAACGCGGCCGGTATCCCGTGGCGGGTACCGTGACGGTGCGGGAGGGCTGATATGGCGGACGTAAAAAAGACGCTGCCCCCCAGCACGGCCCAGGCCTGGGGCGTTGCCTCGATCCTGGACAGCTGTGACGGCGAACTGGAGCAGCTGGAACGGGAGACCCGGGCGGCCTGCCGCAGATTGGCGGCGGGAACCGCTGACGGCGCCGGCTGCGCCCTGTGGGAGCGGGAGCTGGGTCTGCCTGTTCGGGAGGACCTGCCTCCCGACGTGCGCCGGGCCCTCATCGCCATCGCTCTGGAGGGGCGTGAGACCTGCACGCCGGAGCGGCTGAAGCGCCATCTGGGCCGTATGCTGGAGGGGGAGATCACCCTCACCGAGGCCTTTGCCGACTACGGCATTTCGCTGGCGGCGCAGGTGGAGCACTTTGCCGTGGCCAGCCTGAAGCAGGTGGAGACCGTGCTGCGGCAGGCGGTGCCTGCCCATCTGGCGGTAAGCCTTTCCGCTGCGGCACAGGCGGCCACCCGGCCGGCCTCCGGACGGGGCACGGCTGTCGGCATGAACCTGGAAATCACCACGGAGGAGGAAGTTACATGAAAATGACCGGTAGGTATACTACCCACGGCGCGCAGCTGGCGGCCCGCGCGCTGGCGGAGGGCAAAACCCTGACCGTCACGAGAGCCGCCGCGGGCAGCGGCCTGACCGCTGCCGACAGCCTGCTGCTGACCGCCGAGGCGCAGGATGCCGCCATCCACGGCATGACGGCCCAGGAGGGCAGCGTCACCGTTACCGCGGTGCTCAACGCGGTCCAGGCCGAGAGACGATACACCCTGCGGGAGGTGGGCCTGTATGCCCGGCTGGAGGGGGAGGACGAGGTGCTGTACCGCCTGTTCACCCTCGATGAAGAGGTGACGGTGGAGCCGGACACCGATCTGGTGCTGACCTTCTATCTCACCGAGACCGTCCTGACGGAAGAGCAGCTGGCGGTGAACATCACCCAGCAGGGTCTGGTGACTCAGGCGGTGTGCAGTGTGACGGTACAGCAGGCGGTGGCGACCCATGCCGCTGATGCCCAGGCCCATGCCGCCCTGCTGGCCCAGAAGGCTCCGGCGGAGCACGGCCACTCGGCAGCGCACATCACCGGCGGCACTTTGGGCGGCCCGGTGTATGCCCAGAGCGGCACCGATTACACGCTGCCCCTGGTGCGAGGCATCGTTCTGTCCACCGAAAGCCCTTCCGGCGGCGAAAACGGCCAGCTGTGGATCCAGTATACGGCGTAAGGAGGGACGGCTATGGGAATCGGCAACATGGCGGTGGGCAGTATCCTGCGCCTGAAGATCAGAGGTGAACACAGGTGCTTCCGCGTGATGCACCACGGCAAGCCGTCGGATCTTTACGACGACACCTGGCTGGGCGGCACGATCCTGATGATGGACTGGTCGGAGGAACCTTATTACCAGAGCGTGAGCCCGGGCACCAGGCGCAACTACGCTTCGTCCAGCGCCCATTCCTGGCTCAACGGTCTGTGGTTTGGATATCTGGACGAAGGGCTGCAGGACGTGGTGAAGGAGGTCCATCTGCCCTATCGAACCGACACGAACAACGCCCCCTATGAAGTGGATCACGGCGCCAACGGCCTTGCCGCGAAGGCCTGGCTGCCTTCGGCGGTGGAGGTAGCCCGCGGCTCGGCCTATGAGAGCGACCAAAGCACCTTCTACGTGGAAGAGGGCAGTGTTTTTGACTATTGGAAGAACGCCGGGGCCGAACGGTACGCCGATTGGGCCTGTTTTGACGACACCGGCGCTGACATCGGCTGGTCCATCCGCACCATCAATAAGAATTACACCGGAAACGACTCCATCTTCTACAACGTGGTGCGCCAGGACGGTCTGGCCGCTTCCGGCGCAAAGCAGAAGGGCTATCTGCGCCCCTGTCTGGTGCTGCCCAGCGACCTGCCGGTGGACGGGGAGCTGGTGAAGGCCGACGGCAATTTTCCGGTAAAGACCGACGGTGTGTGGCGCACCGGCGCCACCGGCGTGAAGATCGGCGGCATCTGGCATTCCGTGGCCGCGCCGGCGGCGAAGATCAACGGCGCATGGAAACAATAAGGAGGAAAACGGCATGGATAAACTGAAGTTTGGCAGCCTGGAGCTGCAGGGCACGGCGATGTCCACGGTGGCGTGGGTCGGCGGCATGAGCGTTCCCGCGCTGGAACTGCGTGTGGAAGGCCCTCTGGACGGGGCGGCGCTGGCCGCCGCCGCCCAGAATGATCTGGAGATCTACGGTGAGGACGGTACGCTGCAGGGCACCCACAGCGGTTATCATACCGTGACCCGACACAGCCTGGTGCTGGCGAAGGTCACCGACCTGCAGCAGGAGCTGATGGACACCCGCACCGCGCTGGAGCAGGTGGAGCGTGAGCACGCCGCCCTGCTGTTTGAAAGTCTGACCGGGGAGGTGCTGGCATGAGCAAGTATTTCGAGACCATTCGCAGATATTTCCGCAAGGGTCTGTATACCGCCGCCCATCTGGCGGTGTTGGTGGACAAGGGTGTCCTCAGCCAGCAGGAGCGTCAGGCCATCGAACAGGGCGAATAAGCAAAGAAAAACAGCCGGAAACGGCTGTTTTTTTCTTTGTTTTGTGCTATAATGGCAAAAAAAGGGAGGTGCGTGCCGTGGAGTGGGTATTTTTGGAGGAGACCGACAGCACCAACCGGGTGGCCAAGGAATTGGCCCGGCAGGGCGCGCCGCACGGCACCGCCGTGCTGGCAAAACGGCAGACCGCCGGTCGGGGCCGGCTGGGACGGCAGTTTTTCTCGCCGGAGGGCGGTCTGTATCTTTCGGTGATCCTGCGGCCCCAATGCCCGGTGGAAGACCGGGCGCTCATCACGCCCATGGCCGCCGTGGCGGTGTACCGGGCGCTGATGGAGGATCTGTGCATCGCGCCCCGCATCAAGTGGGTCAATGACCTGTACATCGGGGACAAAAAACTGGGCGGTATCCTGTGCGAAGGCTGCGGCGACGCGGTGATCGTGGGTATCGGCATCAACCTGTACACCCCCGAGGGGGGATTCCCGGCGGACATCCCGGCCGTTGCGCTGGATCCGTGGCCCGGTCTTGTGGATGTGCGGGAACTGGCGACGGACATCCGGAACTATCTGCTGGACCCGGGACCCTTTCTGCGGGAGTACCGCAGCCTGTGCCTGACGGTGGGGAAAAACGTCACCGTCCATCCGGTGCAGGGAGAACCCTATGCGGCGCGGGCGCTGGAAATCGACCACCGCTGCCGCCTGGTGGTGGAGCGTGACGGCCACCGTGAAACGCTGGACAGCGGAGAAGTATCTGTGCGATTTTAAATTGACATAAAGGAGCGAACGCTATGAAGTACTATCTGGTAGAAGCTTTTACCGACGCCCTGTTTTCCGGCAACCCCGCCGGTGTGTGCGTGCTGGAGTCCTGGCCTTCCGACGAGATGATGCAGCGCATCGCCGGAGAAAATAACCTGCCCGAGACCGCCTTCCTGTGCAAGGAGGAGAACGGCTGGCGCATCCGCTGGTTCACCCCTGCCTTTGAGATGGATCTGTGCGGCCATGCCACCCTGGCTTCGGGCTATGTGCTGATGAACTGCGTGGAGCCGGGCGACGTGGCGGAGTTTGACTCCTGCAGCGGACCCCTGCGGGTGCTGCGGGCCGAGGGCAACCAGTACATTCTGGACTTCCCCTCCCGTCCTCCCGTGGAAGTGCCCATCCCCGAGGGCATCGAGGAGTGCCTGGGCGCCAAGGTGTTGGGCTGCTATCAGTCCCGGGATATGATCGTTCTGCTGGAGAGCGCCGCCGACGTGCAGCGCATCAGCCCGGATTTTGAGAAGATGAAGGAGATCATCCCCGAGTGGGGCATGGTGCCCACCGCCAAGGGCGAGGACTGCGACTTCGTCAGCCGGTATTTTGACCCTCGGGATGCCAATATCGAGGACCCCGTCACCGGTTCTGCCCACTGCACGCTGACGCCGTTCTGGAGCCAGCGGTTGGGCAAAACCACCCTGAACGCCCGTCAGCTGTCCGCCCGGGGCGGCAAGCTGCTCTGCATCGATGAGGGCGAGCGGGTAAAGATCGGCGGCGGCGCCGTGCTGTACCTGGAAGGCGAACTGAAAGTTTAAGTGCATTAAAAAGGCCTGTCCGCAACGGACAGGCTTTTTATGATTTCGTAAAGCGGATAGCGGCGCCCCAACAGAATGTGAGGGCGTTGCCCACAAAATATCCGGGCCAGAGGTGGAGCCGCAGCAGCAGACGGGTGATGGTCGTCAGCCAAAGGGGCGCCTGCCCGGAAAATGCAAAACTGAAAAGCCAATACAGCGGCCAAAGGGCCAGCAGAACCCACAATGCTCTATGCAGCCAGTTGCAGGGATGGCGCGGAAATAGTCGCAGAGCGGTCAAGCCTTGCACTGTGCACCAACCAAACAAAAGTGTACGAGTGTATTGGAGCATATACAGGAAGACCAGAGCCAGGGTCTGAATCTGATAGTGTTCCGTAACGGTCTGCTTCACGATCCGTGTTGTCACAAATTGCACCAACAAGACACCGCCCAAAAAACACAGGCCCATAACCAGGCGGCGCACCTCACGGGGATCCAAGGCTGGTCGCGCTTTACCATAGAGCAGGCTTTCTGTGTCACATTCCAACACCTCTGCCAGCAGCATCAATGTGTCGAGATCGGGGCGGGAGCGGCCGGTTTCATAATTGGAAACCGTCTGCCGGGTGGTGTGGATGCGCTCGGCCAGATCGTCCTGAGTTAGGTGCTTTTGGACACGCTGCTGCCGAATGTTTTTGCTGATATCACGCATTTGCATCACCTCCTTGAGTTGAATATAACAGAAAAGCGTCAAAATGTCACGCAAAGAATCTTTGCGCATAGAAAAAGACCCATCGGTTTCCCGATGGGTCTTTGTTTTTTGTAAGATGACTTACTTGGCAGCCTTGGCCTTACGCATGGCCAGGATACGGTTCATCTCGTTGTAGACGATCATGAAGCCCTCGTCCACGCCCATACCGGGCTTGGCCAGGATCTGATCGGGCTGGGTAGCCATGGCGCAGTTGACGCAAACCTGGCAGGAACGGTCGGTCTCGTTGCAGGTACCGCCCTGGTAAGCGCCGATGCCCTTCTCCTTGCAGTACAGAACGGCCTCGATGGTGTTGTTCACGCCGCCCAGGTCGGGAGTCTTGATCTGGACCATGTGGCCGGCCTTCTTGTCGGCGAACAGCTTGATGTCCTCCAGAGTGTTGCACCACTCGTCGGCAACCAGCTCGACGTCGCAGCCGCGGGCATCCAGCTCAGCGGTCAGAGCGGACAGAGCCTCGATCTGCTCCTCACGGGTGGAGTCGCAGTCC
>JAFYPP010000067.1 GCA_017559995.1 Clostridia bacterium
ACACGGGGCAGAGCCACGTTGAACAGACGATCCAGGAACTCCCACATCTTGTCACCGCGCAGAGTGACCTTGGCACCAACGGGCATGCCCTCGCGAACCTTGAAGTTAGCGACGGACTTCTTAGCCTTGGTGACGACGGGCTTCTGACCGGTGATCTTCATCAGGTCAGCAACGACGGCGTCCAGAACCTTGGCGTTGTCGCGAGCCTCACCAGCGCCCACGTTGATAGTGATCTTATCGAACTTGGGGATCTGCATGGAGCTCTTGTACTCGAACTTCTTCATCAGAGCGGGAGCAACTTCTTCATTGTACTTGGTCTTCAGACGGGGGGTGTAGCCTTCGGGCTTCACGGCGCCTTCGATTTTTTCCTTAGCCATGTTTTACTCCTCCTCGTCTTAGATTTCAGCGCCGCACTTCTTGCAGACGGTCAGCTTCTTGCCGTCGACAAACTTGTGGGCGGAACGGGTGGCCTTGCCACACTTGGGGCAGACGCGCATGACTTTGCAGGCGCGGATGGGGGTCTCCCGGTTCACGATGCCACCGGTCTCGCCCTGCTTGCGGGGCTTCTGATGATGGGCGGTGATGGCAACACCCTCGACCAGGACGGTGCCCTTCTTGGGAGAAGCAGAGATAACCTTGCCCTGCTTGCCCTTATCCTTGCCGGAAAGTACCACTACGGTGTCGCCGCTCTTAACATGCAATGTATTCATTGTCAGCGTCCTCCTTACAGTACTTCGGGAGCCAGAGAGAGGATCTTGGTGAAGTCCTTCTCACGCAGCTCACGGGCAACCGGTCCAAAGATACGGGTGCCCTGGGGGGTCTTGTCTTCCTTGATGATGACGGCGGCGTTTTCGTCGAAACGAACATAGCTGCCATCGTTACGGCGCAGGCCCTTGCGGGAGCGCACGATTACGGCCTTGACGACATCGCCCTTCTTGACCTGACCGCCGGGGGCAGCCTTACGGACAGAGCAGACGATGACATCGCCGATGTTGCCGTATCTCCGGGTGGAACCGCCCAGGACACGGATGCACTTCAGTTCCTTAGCGCCGGTATTGTCAGCGACGCGCAGATAAGACTCAGCCTGAATCATGTGTCGGTTCCTCCTTACTTAGCTTTTTCAACGATCTCAACCAGGCGCCATCTCTTGTCCTTGGACAGGGGACGGGTTTCCATCACGCGGACCTTATCGCCCACGCCGCACTCGTTGTTCTCATCATGTGCCTTCAGTTTATAGGTTCTCTTCAGAATCTTCTTGTACAGAGGATGCTGGACCTTGTCTTCGATCGCAACAACGATGGTCTTGTCCATCTTGTCAGAAACGACCATGCCGACCTTCGTCTTGCGGAAAGCTCTTTCACTCATTGGTATTTCCTCCTTACCGCTTACTTGGCGGCGAGCTCGCGCTCGCGCTGCACAGTCTTGATCTTAGCGATGTCCTTCTTGACATCGGCGATCTTGCCGGGGTTTTCCAGCTGGTTGGTGGCGTGCTGAAGACGCAGGTTGAACAGGTCCTTCTTCAGCTCCATCAGCTTCTCAGCCAGCTGCTCGGCAGACATCTCACGGATTTCTTTGATCTTCATTACGCTTCACCACCATTCTCAACAACGGTTTCCTCGCGCTTGACAAACTTGCACTTGACGGGCAGCTTGTAGCTGGCGAGACGCAGAGCCTCGCGGGCGACTTCCTCGGAAACGCCGGCGATCTCAAACATGACGCGGCCGGGCTTGACGACGGCCACCCAGTACTCGGGGGAACCCTTACCGGAACCCATACGGGTCTCAGCGGGCTTCTCGGTAACGGGCTTGTCGGGGAAGATCTTGATCCACACCTGACCGCCACGCTTGATATAACGGGTCATGGCGATACGAGCGGCCTCGATCTGGTTGCTGGTGATCCAGGCGGGCTCGGTGGCCATCAGGCCAAACTCACCATTGGAAACGAAGTTGCCGCGAGTAGCCTTGCCCTTCATACGGCCACGGTGAACTCTACGGAACTTAACTCTTTTAGGCATTAACATTAGTTTGCTCCTCCTTCCGTCTTGGGAGCCTCAGCGGCGGGACGCTGATAGGGGCGACCCTGGGGACCGCGGGGGCCGGCGGAAAACTGCTTACGCTCGCCGAAGCGGCCGCCATCACGACGAGGGGCGCGATCACCATCGCGACGCTCACGGCGGTCATTCTTACGGTCGCCGTCGCGGCGATCGCGGCGATCACGACGGGGGGCTTCCACGGGAGTGGAGCGGGGGCCGCCGGTCAGGACTTCGCCCTTGTACAGCCACACCTTGATGCCGATACGACCGTAGGTGGTCTTTGCCTCAGCAAAGCCGTAGTCGATGTCAGCACGCAGGGTCTGCAGGGGGATAGTGCCCTCGTGATAATGCTCGACACCAGCGATCTCGCGACCGCCCAGACGGCCGGAAGCGTTGACCTTGATGCCCTTGGCGCCCAGCTTCATAGCGCGCTGCATAGCCATCTTCATGGCGCGGCGGTGAGAAATACGCTTCTCCAGCTGAGCAGCGATGTTCTCAGCAACCAGCTGAGCGTTCAGATCGGGAGAGCGGACTTCCACGATGGACATGGCAACGGGCTTGCCGATCATCTTGGAAACAGTTTCCTGCAGCTTCTCGATCTCAGCGCCACCCTTACCGACGATCATGCCGGGCTTGGCGCAGTGGATGAAGATGCGGACCTTAGCGCTGTCGCGCTCGATCTCGATCTTGGGGATACCAGCCTGATACAGGTTGGTCTTCAGATATTCGCGAATCTTGTGGTCCTCCACCAGCAGGTCGCCGACGAGTTCGTCTTTGGCAAACCAACGGGAGTCCCAACCATTAATGACACCCACGCGCAGACCGTGGGGATTGACTTTCTGGCCCATAGTTTCCCTCCTGACTTATTCTTTCTCGGCGAGAACCATGTTGATGTGGCAGGTTCTCTTCTGGATACCGGCAGCGCCACCGCGTGCACGAGGCATCATCCGCTTCAGGATGGGGCCGGGGCAGCAATAAACCTTGGCGACGTACAGCTTAGCGGGATCCATTTCGAAGTTGTTCTCGGCATTGGCAGCGGCGCTCTTCAGCAGCTTCATCAGAGGCTCAGAGGCGGCCTTGCGAGTATTCATCAGGATGGCGGCGGCGGTGGCCACATCCTTACCACGGATCAGATCGCAGACGATCTGGACCTTGCGGGGGGACATACGAATAAACTTGACAGATGCTTTAGCTTCCATTTTCGTACCTCCCATTACTTACCGGTCTTGCTGCCAGCGTGACCCTTGAAGGTACGCGTGGGAGCAAACTCGCCCAGCTTGTGTCCGACCATATCCTCGGTGACGTACACGGGGATATGCTTCTTGCCGTCATGAACGGCGATAGTGTGGCCCACGAACTCCGGGAAAATGGTGGAGGAACGGGACCAGGTCTTCAGGACCTTCTTCTCACCAGCCTCGTTCAGCTGGATAACCCTCTTCAGCAGCTCGGGAGCCACAAAGGGGCCCTTTTTAATACTTCTGCCCATATTCTGTTGCTCCTTTCAATTACTTGCCGTTGCGGCGCTTGACAATCTGCTTGTCGGTGCGATGGTTCTTCTTACGGGTCTTGTAACCCAGAGCGGGCTTACCCCAGGGGGTAACGGGGCCGCTGCGGCCGATGGGGGACTTACCCTCACCACCGCCGTGGGGGTGATCGCAGGGGTTCATAACAGAGCCGCGGACGGTGGGACGGATGCCCAGGTGACGGGTCTTACCGGCCTTACCGCGATTCTGGTTTTCCTGATCGATGTTAGACACCTGACCGATGGTGGCGTGGCAGTTCATCTTGATGAAACGAACTTCGCCGGAGGGCAGACGGACCTGAGCGGCGGTGCCTTCCTTAGCCATCAGCTGAGCAGCGCCACCGGCGGAACGGACCAGCTGGCCGCCGCGGCCGGGGATCAGCTCGATGTTGTGGATCATGGTACCCAGGGGGATGTTGGCGATGGGCAGGCAGTTGCCGGGCTTGATGTCGGCGCCCTCGCCGGAAACGACGTGATCGCCAACCTTCAGGCCGTGGGGAGCCAGGATGTAGCGCTTCTCGCCGTCCTCATACTGCACCAGAGCGATGAAAGCGGTGCGGTTGGGATCGTACTCGATGGTCTTGACTTCGGCGGGCATGCCAACCTTGTCACGCTTGAAATCGATGATACGGTACTTAATCTTGTTACCGCCGCCATGATGACGGACGGTGATACGGCCATAGCTGTTGCGGCCAGCGGTCTTCTTCAGAGACTCCAGCAGGCTCTTCTCAGGCTTGACCTTGCTCAGACCACGATAGTCAACAACCGTCATGTTACGACGGGAGGGAGTCGTGGGCTTAAAGCTCTTGATCGCCATTATGTGTTCACTCCTTAATTACTTTTCGTTTTGCGCCGCGACAGTTTCGCGGCATACTTGCGGCAGCGCGTTGGCGCCGCGCGATCGGAAGCGCAGGCTCTGTGGCCGCGCTCTCGACAGAGGTTCGGCTTTTGCCGATTAGACCATACCCTCGAACAGCTCGATGGTCTTGGACTCCTCAGTCAGAGTGATGATCGCTTTCTTCCAGTCAGAGGTGTAGCCGACACGGCCGGTGCGGCCGCGGGTGGCCTTGCCAGGAACGTTGATGGTGTTGACGCTGGCAACCTTCACGCCGAAGATCTGCTCGATAGCCTTACGGATCTCGACCTTGTTGGCGGACTTGGCGACTTCGAAGACGTACTTCTTATCGGCAACGGCCTCCATGGACTTCTCGGTGATCACGGGGCGGATGATAATATCGTAAGCGGTTTTCATTTGGCATATACCTCCTGGATCTTCTCGACAGCGGCCTTACCGACGACCAGCTTGTCGGCCTTCAGGATGTCGTAGACGCAGATGACGCCGGAGAAGGTGGTCTTGACGCCGGCAATGTTGCGGGCAGACAGGACGACGTTCTTGTTCACCTCGGGAGTGACGACCAGGGCCTTGCCCTCGGCGCCGACAGCCTTCAGGAACTGAACCATGCTGCGGGTCTTGATCTCATCCAGCTGGATGTTATCAACAACAACCATGTTGCCGGCGGCAACCTTGGCGCTCAGAGCGCTGCGGATAGCCAGCTTCTTGGTCTTCTTGTTGATGGTGTAGTTGTAGGAGCGGGGCTTGGGACCCAGGGCGACGCCGCCGTGGACCCAGTGGGGAGCGCGGGTAGAACCCTGACGGGCAAAACCGGAACCCTTCTGACGACGGGGCTTTCTGCCGCCGCCGGAAACCTCAGCGCGGGTCAGAGTGCTCTGAGTGCCGTGACGCTGATTGGCCAGGTAGTTCTTCACGTCGGCATGCATAACAGCGGTGTTGGGCTCGATACCGAACACGCAATCGCACAGCTCCATCTCGCCAACGACCTTACCGGCCATATCCAAAACATTGATCTTAGACATTGTGTTTCCTCCTCCCTATTAGCTTCTGGCAGAGGCCTTCTGGGGGTTACGACCGGAAGCCTTCTGGGGATTCTTGCTGATACCGGCATCGCCCTTGGCGACCTTGATGTTCTTGACGGTGTTCTTGATGAAGACCAGAGAACCCTTGGGGCCGGGAACGGCGCCGCGGATAGCGATCATGTTGGCCTCGGCATCAACCTTAACGACCTCCAGGTTCTGAACGGTGACACGCTCAGCGCCCAGGTGACCGGCCATCTTCTTGCCGGGCATGACGCGAGAGGGATCGGAGTTAGCGCCCATAGAACCGATGGAGCGGTGAACAGGGCCAACGCCGTGGGTGTGACACTGGACATGAGCGTTCCAGCGCTTGACAACGCCGGCGTAGCCCTTACCCTTGCTGGTGCCGATGACGTCGATCTTGTCGCCGGCGGCAAAGACGTCGGCCTTGATGACGTCACCGACGTTCATCTCTTCGGCCTTGTCCAGGCGGAACTCTTTCAGATACTTCTTGGCGGAAACACCAGCCTTCTCGAAGTGACCCTTCATGGGCTTGGTGACCTTCTTGTCGGCCAGGTCTTCGTAACCCAGCTGGACAGAGGCGTAACCGTCATTTTCCACAGTCTTCTTCTGCACGACGGTGCAGGGGCCGGCCTCGATGACGGTAACAGGGATCACATTGCCCTTTTCGTCAAAGATCTGTGTCATGCCGACTTTCTTACCGATGATTGCTTTCTGCACGTTATTTCCTCCTTGCAGTTAGTGGTTGGTCAGTAGTACGGGGCAGTAACGGTACCCCGCCTTCGCTTCTCAACATAACCTGTCCTCTAAGGACCAGGGTGCTGATAAAATGATTTGGGGTTTTGTAAGTCTTTTAACTTACAGCTTGATCTCGATCTCCACGCCGGCGGGCAGGTCCAGGTTCATCAGGGCCTCCACGGTCTTCTGGGCGGGGTTCTTGATGTCGATCAGGCGCTTGTGGGTGCGGCGCTCAAACTGCTCACGGCTGTCCTTGTACTTGTGGACGGCGCGCAGGATGGTGACGACCTTCTTGTCGGTGGGCAGGGGGATGGGGCCGGAAACCTGAGCGCCGGAACGCTTAGCGGTCTCAACGATCTTCTCGGCTGCCTGGTCGATGACGGTGTGGTCATAGGCCTTCAGTCTGATGCGCATTTTCTGCATGTCTGCCATGGTGATGTGCTCCTTTTCATACAATGTTGTGTTTCTTGCGCGAGGGACGCGACATTGTACGGCTCGAAAGTTTGCCACGCCTCCGTGTGTATCGCCTTTTGGGCATAAAGAAAACCGGCGAGTATACACACTTTGTCCGGCATCAAAAAACAAAAGTTGGTTCCCACCGGGGCTTTCCGGCCGTTGACCGGGAGTTCCTCGGCCTTGCGGGGACGCTTTTGTGATTCTGCATTCCTATTGTCTTACCACATGGAACCGCTCCGTTCAGCGGATCTGTGAGGCAGGACGATAGGAACGCTACTTTCTCTGCCGCCCGATTGTCGGACTTACTCCACCGAAGTTACCTGCTTTCGCAGCAATCTCCGGCTTCATCGCGGCCTGCGTTTGCACGCGGGCATACTGCGCCTGTCTTGGCGCTTAATCATAATACCAATACACGGCCAAAAAGTCAAGCCTTTTTCACGAATTTTTTCAAGAATTTTTGTTCATTTGTGCTGAATTTTCAGGACCCCAGATTTGGTGGTAAAGCCCTGTAACTTGACACAAAATATAGGTATTGCAAATTTTTTGGCCAAAATAACAAACAAATGTTTGCTTTTACCGAACAAGTGTGCTATAATAAACACATATTTATTAGATATGTGTTTTGTACGAGGTGCATTATGAACAAACTGAGCCCTATGCGGCAGCGCATTCTGGACTATGTCACCGCTTTTACCCGTGAAAACGGCTATCCCCCCACCGTGCGGGAGATCTGTGAGGCGGTCAATCTGCGTTCGCCCTCCACGGTGCACAGCCACCTGAAGATCCTGCAGGAAGGCGGCTATCTGGAAAAGGACGAACGCAAGACCCGTGCCCTGTCGGTCAAGGGCGGCAGCGGCACCGCGTTCCGCTCGGTGCCCATTCTGGGTACCGTCACCGCCGGTCTGCCCATTCTGGCACAGGAGGATACGGTGGGCTACGTGCCCTACAGCGGCCCCGAGCAGGGTGAGATGTTCGCTCTGCAGGTCCGCGGCGAGTCCATGATCAACGCCGGTATCCTGGACGGCGACGTGGTGCTGGTCCGTCGGCAGAACACCGCCATCTCCGGCCAGATCATCGTGGCCCTGCTGGGTGAGGAAGCCACCGTCAAGCGTTTGGTCCTCCGGCCCGACGGTGTGTGGCTCATGCCCGAAAATCCCGCCTTCGAACCCATCGACGGCCGGGAGTGCGCCATTCTGGGACTGGTCGTGTCCCTCTATCGTCCTCAGGTATGAATCACCCGGCCTCCGAGCGGTCTTTAAAGACCCTTCCGGGCGTCGGCCCCCAACGGTTGGCCCAGCTGAACAAGCTGGGCCTTTTGTCCATCGAGGACCTTTTGCGCTGGTTCCCCCGGGATTACGAGGACCGGCGCACCGTGCGCCCCATCGCCCAGCTGGAGGAAGGCGCCGCCGTCTGCGTTCGGGCGGTGGTGGCCGACGAGCCACGCAAGAGCCGCCTGCCCGGCGGCCGCACCATGGCCCGATGCCGGGTGTTTGACAGCACCGGTATGCTGCAGCTGACCTTTTTCAACCAACCTTATTTAAAAATAGAGCGGGGCAGGGAATATGTTTTCTTCGGCAAGCCGGAGTTCACCGCCCGGGGCCGGGGCATGATCAATCCGGTATTTGAGCCGGCGGAGGATCCCAAGGCCACCGGCCGGCTGCTGCCGGTCTACCGCGCCGCCGAAGGTCTCAGCCAGAACCAGCTGCGCAAGTGGACCCGGGCGGCTCTGGATCAGGCCAAGGGCTGCTATCTGGAACCGCTGCCCGCCCACATCGTGGCCAGGTGGCAGCTTTGCCCTCCCGAGAAGGCCTTTGAGGCCATTCATTTCCCGGAGAATACCGAGGACGTGGCCAAGGCCCGCCGCCGGCTGATCTTCGAGGAGCTTTTCGTTTTTTGCTGCGCCGGCCAGACCCTTCGGGGCCAGGGACGGCGCAACCCCGGCCCGCCGCTGACCTACCATGACCCGGCGGAGTTTTTTGCGGCGCTGCCTTTTTCTCCCACGGGCGCCCAGCGCAAAGCGGTGGACCAGGCCTTTGCCGACCTGTGCGGCGGCAGCCGCATGAACCGCCTGCTCCAGGGCGACGTTGGCTCGGGTAAAACGCTGGTGGCCGCCGCCTGTGCCTGGCTCACCGTGAAAAACGGCAAGCAGGCCGTCATCATGGCGCCCACCGAACTGCTGGCCCGCCAGCACAAGGCCACCATGGAAAAATTCCTGTCCGCCTTTGATGTTCCGGTGGAACTACTGATCTCCGCGCTGCCTGCCACCGAAAAGCGCCGGGTCACCGCCCGGGCGGCCGACGGCGAGCCGCTGGTGCTGTGCGGCACTCACGCCCTCATCCAGAACAGCGTGGAGCTGCCCAACGCCGCCCTCATCGTGGTGGACGAGCAGCACCGTTTCGGCGTGGGACAGCGTGCCGCCCTCAACCAAAAGACCGACCGGGGCCATCTGCTGGCCATGTCCGCCACGCCCATCCCCCGGACGCTGACCCTCATCCTTTACGGCGATCTGGACGTATCCGTTCTGGACGAGCTGCCCCCCGGCCGCCAGCCGGTGATGACCCGCATGGTCTCCGAGGCCAAGCGGCAGGATATGTACGGTTTCCTGCAAAAGGAGATCGACGCCGGCGGTCAGGCCTACATCGTCTGCCCGCTGGTGGAGGAAGGGGAGGAGGCCTCCGAAAAGAAGGCCGCCACCGCCTACATCGATCAGTTGAAGGACGTTCTGCCCCGGCTGCGGGTAGGCCTCATGCACGGCAAGCTCAAGCCCGCCGAAAAGGAGACCGTCATGGCCGCCTTCGCCGCCGGCGAACTGGACGTGCTGGTGTCCACCACCGTCATCGAGGTGGGCGTGGACGTTCCCCGGGCCACCCTGATGATCGTGGAAAACGCCGACTTCTTCGGTTTGAGCCAGCTCCATCAGCTGCGGGGCCGTGTGGGCCGGGGACAGCGGCAGAGCTATTGCTTCCTCATGCACAGCGCCAGGACCGAAACCGCCCGGGAGCGGCTGCAGACCCTGTGCGCCACCAACGACGGTTTCCGCATCGCCGAGACCGACCTGCGGCTGCGGGGCCCCGGTGACTTTTTCGGACGGCGGCAAAGCGGTCTGCCCGGCTTTGCCATCGCCGATCTGGCCACCGACATGAACGTGCTGGAAGCCGCCCAGCAAAGCGCCCAGACCCTGCTGCGGGAGGATCCCCATCTTGCCTCGGCCCCCCTTTTGGCAAATCGTGTGCAGGAAGTGATCCAAAAAACCTTGGCATCCTCCATGAATTGATGTATGATAGCAGTATTATATAATAAGGAGAAATGCCTATGAAAATATATTTGGTGCGCCACGGCCAGTCGGAAGGCAACGTCCGGGAGCTGTGGTACGGCAGTTCCGACCTGCCCCTCACCGATCTGGGACGGCAGCAGGCCCGGGAGGCCGGAGAAAAACTGCGGGACGTCACCTTCGCCGCCTGCTACGCCAGCCCGCTGATCCGCGCTCTGGATACTGCCAAGCTGGTGATGGAAGGCCGAAGCGAGCCCATGCACATCGTCCCCGATCTGCGGGAGCAGCACATGGGTCTTTTCGAGCCCAAAACCGTGCAGGAGATCCGCGCGGAGGATCCCGCGTTCTTCCGTGCCCTCATGGCCGACTGGATCCACCTGACCCCGCCCGAGGGCGAGCCCTTTGATACCGGTCTGGCGCCCCGGGTGGCCAGAGTGCTGGACGAGCTGGTCGCCAGGGGGGAGGACTGCCTCATCGTGGCCCACAACGGCCCGCTGGTGTTCGCCATCTCCTATCTGCTGGGTCTGCCCATCGAGGCCGCCGGCCGGTTTTACCTCAAGCAGGGCTGCTACTCCATGATCGAGATCGACCGGGAGCACATCTACAACCCCAGCCACGCCCTCATGCGCTATTATAATAAATAAGGAGTCATCTTTATGACGATTCGTGTGATGACCATGGCGGATTATCCCGCCTGCTACGACCTGTGGCTGCGCACCCCCGGCATGGGCCTCAACAGCGTGGATGACAGTGCCGAAGGTATCGCCTTTTATCTGCGCCGCAATCCCAGCACCTGCTTCGTTGCCGAGGAAGAGGGCCGTCTGGTGGGTGCCATTCTGGCGGGCCACGACGGCCGCCGGGGCCACATCTCCCACACCGCCGTGGACGGCGATTTTCAGCGCCGTGGCATCGGCCGGCAGCTGGTGGAGCACGCCATGGCCGCTTTGGAGCAGGAAGGCATCTCCAAGGTAAACCTGGTGGTCTTTTCCCGCAACCAAAAGGGCGATGCCTTTTGGGAGGCCCAGGGATTTTCCCTCCGTACCGACCTGAATTACCGCGACAAGCGGATCGTTCCCGCCCAGCGCATGGATACCTGAAATTTGCCGCTTTTCCCGGAAAACTGTGGAAAAGCGGCCTTTTTGCGCCACGTTTCCCCCTTGCAGGTCTTGCCATTTCGTGGTATACTACTATTCTGGAGGGATAGACTATGCTTATTTATGACGATATTCGTTTTAAACTGAATAATATGAAGCCCAAGCTGGACGATCTGAAGCTGGCCCTGGACCTGGAAAAGGCCAAGACCGAGATCGAAGAGCTGGAGAAGAAGGCCGCCGAGCCCGAGTTCTGGAACGATCCCAGCGAGAGCCAGAAGGTCCTGCAGCGCACCAAGCAGCTGAAGGACAAGGTGGCCAACTACGCCGCCCTGTACACCATGTTCGAGGATGTGGTCACCACCATCGAGATGGCCGAGGAGATGGAGGACGAGAGCCTCTTCCCCGAGGTGCAGGAAGGCTTTGTCGCCTTTGAAAAGGAGCTGGACCGCCAGACTCTGAGCACTCTGCTGTCCGGTGAGTACGACCGCAACAACGCCATCCTCAGCTTCCATGCCGGTGCCGGCGGCACCGAGGCCATGGACTGGACTTCCATGCTCATCCGTATGTATCAGCACTGGGCTGACAGCATGGGCTTCAAGCACAAGATCCTGGACTTCCTGGACGGCGAAGATGCCGGTATCAAGAGCGCCGAAATGCTCATCGAAGGTGAAAATGCCTACGGCTATCTGAAGAGCGAAAACGGCGTCCACCGTCTGGTGCGCGTTTCTCCCTTTGACGCTTCCGGCCGCCGTCAGACCAGCTTCTCCGCTCTGGAAGTGGTGCCCGAAATGAGCGACGATGTGGACGTGGACATCCGTCCCGAGGATCTGAAGGTGGATACCTACCGTTCCTCCGGCGCAGGCGGTCAGCACGTTAACAAGACCGAGTCCGCTGTCCGTATCACCCACATCCCCAGCGGCATCGTGGTGGCTTGCCAGACCGAACGTTCTCAGATCCAGAACCGTGCAACTGCCATGAAGATGCTGAAGTCCCGTCTGATCGAGATCAAGGAGCGCGAGCATCTGGACAAGATCGACGACATCAAGGGCGCCCAGATGAAGATCGAGTGGGGCAGCCAGATCCGTTCCTACGTCTTTATGCCCTATACGCTGGTAAAGGATCACCGCACCGGTTTTGAAAACGGCAACATCGGCGCCGTCATGGACGGCGACCTGGAAGGCTTCATCAACGCCTACCTGAAGTGTGCCGCTACCGGCGAGTGGGCCAAGTAAATCGCTTTTTACAGATCCCTTGGCCTGTGCCCGGGGATCTGTTTGTTTTTTCACCCTTGGAAAGGAGTGTCTGTTATGCTGCATCCTGCCGACCGTCCGGCACTTAAGAAAAAGGCCAAAGAAATCCTGCGGACCCATTCCCCTCAAATCTATCTGGTGGGTCTGCTGTTCGCTCTGCTGAGCAACGTGGGCTCCAGCGCCACCGAATGGCCCACCCTCCGCCTGCTGCTGCAGGCCGATTCTGTGGACGAGATGCTGCGCCTTTACCAATCGGGCGCCGCCGTTTCCACCGGCTTTGCCCTGTCGGTGGCCACCTTTGTGATGACGCTGTTCATTAATTTGGTGTCCTTCGGCTGGAGCCTGTACGCCTTGCGTGCTTCCCGCGGCGAGGAAACCGGCGGTGCTGAGACCCTGTTCTCCTGCTTCCAGCAGTTCTGGCGGTTCCTCACGGCCTACCTGCTGATGTCTCTGCTCATCATGCTGTGGAGCCTTTTGTTCATCATCCCCGGCATCATCGCCACGTATGCTTACAGCCAGACCATCTATATCATGCTGGATGACCCCAACATCTCCTCCCTGGATGCCATTTCCGCCAGTAAGCGGATGATGCGCGGTCACAAATTGGAGTATTTCATCCTGCAGCTGTCCTTTTTGGGATGGGCTTTCCTGTCCATCTTCACCTTTGGTCTGCTGGGTATCTGGCTGAACCCCTATATGGAAGTCACTTTTGCCAACTACTACAACGCCCTCATCGGCTGGCAGCCCCGGCAGCCGGAGGAACCCAGTTTCACCCAACCGGAAGATTGGTGGAATCAATAACGAAAAAGAAAAGCACTGCAATGCAGTGCTTTTTTGTTTCCCGTGAAACGCTCTCAGCCGGTGATGACCTCGGCATCGGGGGCGTTTTCCGCAATGCTGCGGATACCTGCCAGACAGGACCGCTTTGCGGTGTAATTTTTACTGTGTGCCAACACCGCGCCGCTGCCGTCCCGCAGGAAGAAACCGATGCCGCCCCGGTCGGTGTGGCGCACTTCAAATTTGGGGAAGGGGAGGGGCTCCCCGACAGAAACCGTCTGATCTTCCACGGGAGCCTCGGCGCATGCCTTGACCCGCTCGATGGCAGAAAGACAGTCCTCCATCTTATGGAACATATCCGAGGAGGCTATGATTTGCCCGTTGCCAGCCTTCAGGTTGAACTTAAAGCCGGCTTTCACGCGCTGAACAGTAAATTTTCCCATTGGTTGTCATTCCCCTCTTTAGTTTTTTGGTCAATTTAACTATATCATATCTTTTTGGGGATGAAAAGACTTTTATCGGGAAAAATTTGTGTTTTTATGCAATTTTTTGCGTTTTTTACAGTGTTTCCAGCCAGTTTTCCAGCTCGGCAAAGCCACCGTGGGGGAATTTTGCCCCGTCACCCGTCCGATCAATGAGGCAATCGGTCAGCAAAAACACCGGCAGACCCAGCTTGGCGGCGGCGCCGTCCTCCTGGGCGTCGTTGCCCACCATGACGCATTCTTCCGCCCGCAGACCCAGCTTGTCCAGGATCTCCTGATAATAAGCGGGGTTGGGCTTGCAGCGGCTGCTGTTTTCATAGGTGGTGATGTGGGCAAAATCCGTCGGTTCCAGCCCGGCCCAGCGGACTCGGCTGTGGGTGGCGATGGCGGGGAAGAGGGGGTTGGTGGCCAGCACCAGACGCAGGCCCCGGGCCTTCAAGCCGTCGATCAGCGCCTTCGCGGCGGGCTGCTTTCCGCACACCTGGGCCACGCTCTGGAACTCATTGCGATAAAAATCCTCAAACACCGGCTCGTCCCGGCGGGCCTCTTCACCCAGAAGGCCGCAGAACACCTGCCAAAAGACCTCTTCGTTGCTCCGGGTACCGTCATTCTGCACCATGGCGCCGGTTCCCTTCCAGATGCCGTCGGTGACTGCCTTGGGGTCGTAGCCCAGCGGCGCCAGCTTTTTGCACAGGCCGCCCAGATAAACTTTCAAGAACACGTCCTGGTCCATGGGCAGCAGGGTGCCATCCAGGTCGAATAATACGGTGGTAACAGGCATAATTGTTTCCTTTCTTTGGAAAAAATGAACGTTTTGATTGTACCACACCATTTTTGCAGTTGCAAGTCTGTGCGGAATGGTTTATCATAAGCGGAGAACTATCTTGGAGGAACCGTTTATGATAACCTGGTGTGACAACCTGAAAGAACAGCAGCTGGCGCTGCTGAAAGAACTGGCTGCCATCCCCGCCCCTTCCCATAAAGAGGAAAAGCGCGTGGCCTTTATCAAGGCCTGGCTGGAAGCCCGCGGCGCGCAAAACGTTCTGGTGGACGAGGCCCTCAACGTCATCGTGCCCTTTGAGGGTGAAAAGCCCGGCTCCTATACCGTGTTCAGCGCCCATACCGACGTGGTGTTCCCCGATCTGGAACCCCTGCCCGTGCGGGAAGAGGACGGTAAGCTGTACGCCCCCGGTGTGGGTGACGACACCGCCAACGTGGTGGCCCTGATGCTGTGCGCCCAGTATCTGCTGGAGCATCCCGAAGTGGTGAAAAAGCCCCTGCTGCTGGTGTTCAACAGCTGTGAAGAGGGTCTTGGCAACCTGAAGGGCGTCCGCCAGATCTGCAAGGACTACGAAGGCCGCATCAAGCAGCTGATCTCCTTTGACGGCACCATGACCGGTCTGGTGGAGCGAGCCGTCGGCTCCGAGCGCTGGAAGGTCACCGCCACCACCAAGGGCGGCCACTCCTTCGGCTCTTTCGGCAACCCCAACGCCATCGCCGCCCTGTCCGGCGTCATCTGCTGCCTGTACGGCCAGCCCGTGCCCCAGATCCCCAACCGCAAGACCACCTATAACGTGGGCACCATTCAGGGCGGAACCTCGGTAAACACCATCGCCCAAAACGCCGAAATGCTGTACGAGTACCGTTCCGACGACAAAAAAGGCCTGGACCAGATGCGCCAGCAGTTCTTCTCCCTGCTGTGGCAGCTGGACAGCGAGGACGCCCATTTTGAGCGGGAACTGCTGGGCGAGCGCCCCTGCGGCGGCGAAGTGGACCCCAAAAAGCTGGAGACCCTGCTCAAGCGCTGCGAGACCCAGATGAAGAAGTACACCGGCACGGTGCACAAGCGCGGTGCCGCCTCCACCGACTGCAACATCCCCCTGTCCCTGGGCATCCCCGCCACCTGCTTCGGCCTGTACCGCGGCGCGAAGGCCCACACCCGGGAGGAGTGGCTGGAGATCGACAGCCTGAACACCGGCCTCAAGCTGGGTCTGGCCACCGTGCTGGATTTCGCCAAGCGGTAAATGGATTCGAAGCCCAAAAGTTTATTCATACCACATCGTAAAATGAAAGGAACTGTTTGTTATGTCTGAAATTCTGGAAATCATCATGATCGTCAGCTTTGGCGCTTCCTGGCCTCTCAACGTTATGAAGTCCTACAAGGCCCGCACTGCCAAGGGCAAGAGCGTGTCCTTCCTGTGCCTGATCCTCTTTGGCTACGTCGCGGGCATCTGCTCCAAGTTCACCAACGAGGCTTATATGGCCAACTTCGCCAGCAAGTGGTACGTTCTGTTCTTCTACTTCCTGAACTTTGCCATGGTCAGCCTGGATCTGGCCCTGTACTTCCGCAATAAGAAGCTGGACAAGCTGGCCGAAAAATAAGACCCGAAGGAGGGTGTCCCATGTATTCGGTCAAAGCGCTGAAGGATATCTGTTACGACAGCGAGCACGACCTGCTGCTGGATCTTTATCTGCCCGAAAAGGACGGCCCCTGCCCGGTCTTTGTATTTTTCCACGGGGGCGGCTTTGAGGATTACCGCCAGAAGGACATGGGCGAGCCCCTGTCCCGGGAGCTGGCCGCCCAGGGCATCCTCTGCGTCAACCCGGCCTATCGGCATTATCCCAAGGCCCGATTCCCCGATTACATCGAGGACGGCGCCGCCGCCGTGGCCTGGGTGAAAAAGCATCTGGGCGAGTATGCCCAAACCGGAAAGCTCTTCGTGGGCGGACATTCCGCCGGCGGCTATCTGGCCATGCTGCTGTGCTTTGACGGGCATTATCTGGCCGGACACGGCATGGACGCCAAAACCGGCGTGGACGGCTATATCTTTGCCAGCGGCCAGCCCACCACCCACTTCAACATCCTCAAAGAGGACGGCACCGACCCCCGGGCGGTGATGATCGACCACCGGGCGCCCCTGTATCACGTCCGCGGCGACGGCCCGCCCCTGCAGATCCTTTGCACCGACAATGACATCCGCAACCGTCTGGTGCAGACCCAGCTGCTGGTGGGCACGCTGGAGCATTTTGAGTACGCTTCCGAGGTGGACTTCCGGGTGCTGGAAGGCTACGGCCACAACAACTACCTGTTTCCCGACGAAAAGCGGCCCGAAACGCCCTCCTGCGGCTCCCGGGTCATCGGAGAGTTCATCAAAAAACACAGCTGAACAAAGAAAAGCTCTGCCTTGCGGCAGAGCTTTTTTGTTATCCCATAAACAGATCGTACACCAGCTTGACGAACAGCAGCACCAGCACCACGTACATAAACTGCTTGACCCGCTTGCCGCCGCCCTTGACGGCCACTCTGGCGCCGGTATAACCGCCCAGAATAGAGCACAGAGCCGCCGGCAGTGCCAGCAGATACTGCACATTGCCGCTGACAGCATAGATCACCACCGAGGTCAGGTTGGAGGCCATATTGGACACCTTTGCGCAGGCGGAGGCCTGCACCAGGCCGATGCCGATGAAGGTGGTGAAGCCCAGGATAAGGAAGGTGCCGGCGCCCGGGCCGATCAGGCCGTCGTACAGACCCACCGCAACGCCGATGGCGGTGGACAGCATGGCCTCCTTCTTCCGGGGCAGGGGCTGGCTGTTGTCGTCATCCTTGCCCAGATCCTTCCGGGTAGCCAGAAACACCGCCACCAGCGGCACAGCTACCAGCACCAGGATGCGCAGGGTACGCTCGGGGAAGAAGAGGGCCAGCCGGGTGCCGCAGCCGGCGCCGATGATGCAGCCCAGAGCCGACCACAGAGCCACCGACAGGCGGACCTTTTTCTCTTTGAAATACTTGGTGCAGGCTGCCACCAGACCGCAGCAGGAGGACAGCTTATTGCTGCCGATGGCGGTGTGGGCGGGCAGTCCCGCGAACAGATAGGCCGGCAGGGCGATCAGGCCGCCGCCGCCCGCGATGGCATCCACGAAGCCCGCCAGAAACACCAGAGGGCACAAAATCAAAAGGGTCTGCAGATATCCCATAGGACAAAACCTCACATTTCCGAATATGCGGCCTGATTGTAACACAAAACCCAATATTTTGTAAAGGTACAAACGATTGTTTTCCCCCGGCAACCGTGCTATAATGGTAATAATTATGAACTTCTATCATCAGGAGGATTACCTATGGAATATCGCGTTTTGGGCAAGACCGGTCTGAAGATCTCCCGCATGGGTCTGGGCGGCATCCCCATTCAGCGCATCGATGCCGAAGGCACCAAAAAGCTGGTGTACCAGCTGATGGAGGCCGGCGTCAACTACATCGATACCGCCCGCGGCTATACCGTCAGCGAGCAGTATCTGGGCTATGCCCTGGAGGGCATCCGTGACAAGTTCGTGCTGGCCACCAAGAGCATGGCGAGGACCAAGGACGCCATGGCCAAGGACATCGACATCAGCCTGGGCAACCTGAAGACCGACTACATCGACCTGTATCAGGTCCACAACCCCAACGAGGCCCAGCTGGAGCAGGTCATCGCCGAAGGCGGCGCCCTGGAGGCTCTGCTGGAGGCCAAAGAGCAGGGCAAGATCGGCCACATCGGCCTCACCGCCCACTCTGTGGAGGTCTTTGAAAAGGCTCTGGAGCTGCCCTGGGTGGAGACCATCATGTTCCCCTACAACATCGTGGAGACCCACGGCGAGGCCCTCATCGCCAAGTGCGTGGAAAAGAATATCGGCTTCGTGGACATGAAGCCTTTGGCCGGCGGCGCCATTGAGGACGCCACTCTTGCCATGCGCTTTTTGGTGAGCGATCCCAACGTCACCGTGGTCATCCCCGGCATGGCCGACGAAAAGGAGATCGAGCAGAATCTGGCCGCCTGCGCCGACACCGCGCCTCTGTCCGCCGAAGAGCAGGCCAAAGTGGCCGCCCTCCGGGAGACTCTGGGCACCCAGTTCTGCCGCCGCTGCAACTACTGCGCTCCCTGCACCGTGGGCATCAATATCCCCGGCGTGTTCCTGTTCCAGGGCTATCTGGACCGTTACGGTCTGGGCGACTGGGCCAAGGACCGCTACGGCGCCATGGCCGTCAAGGCTTCCGCCTGCGTGGAGTGCGGCGCCTGCGAGCCCCGCTGCCCCTATGGCCTGCCCATCCGCAAGATGCTGAAAGAAGCCGCCGTCAAATTCGGCGAATAATATCCATTCCAAGGCCTTCCTCTGTCCCGGGGAGGGCCTTTTCCAAAAAAGGAGGAGCTTTTTATGCTGGATCTTTTGATCAAAAACGCCCGTATCGTGGACGGCACCGGTATGCCGGCCTATTATTCTCACGTTGGTATCCGTGACGGCAAGATCGCCGTCATCGCCCCCGTGGTCACCGAGGAAGCCAAAACCGTTCTGGACGCCAAGGGCCTCACCCTCACCCCCGGCCTCATCGACTCCCACAGCCACGACGATATGATCATGGAGACCGTCCCCGCCTGCGCCCACAAGCTGGAGCAGGGCGTCACCACCCAGATCGTGGGTATGTGCGGCCACTCCGCCGCCCCCCTGTCCCAGCAGTACTATGACGAGGGTCTGCGCATCTGCATGGCCCTGTGCGCCAACGGCGTCAACACCGACCTGCCCACCCGCACCGATTTCAAGGTCTATCTGGACAATCTCCGGGAGGATTTCGGCACCAGCATGGGCTTCCACATCGGCCACGGCACCATCCGCACCGCCGTTATGGGCTTTGAGCGCCGCAAGCCCACCGAAGAAGAGCTGGAGCGCATGAAGGATCACGTCCGCTGCGCCATGGAGGCCGGCGCCCTGGGCATCTCCTTCGGCATGATCTACACCCCCGGCACCTTTGCCGACACCGAAGAAATGATCGAACTGTGCAAGGTGGTGGTGGAATATGGCGGCACCATGACCATCCATATGCGCAACGAGGGCCGTCGGCTGGTGGAGGCCGTGGAAGAGACCCTGCGCATCGTCCGGGAGACCGGCATCCGCTGCATCATCTCCCACCACAAGGCCAGCGGCGGCCCCGACAACTGGGGCAAGGTCAAGGACACCATCCCCATGATCGAGCAGATCAATCAGGAAGGCTATACCGTCTTTTTGGATCAGTATCCCTTCGTGGCCTCTTCCACCGGTCTGATGTCCGAGATCCCCTCGGCCTTCCTGTCCCTGCCCCGTCAGGAGCTGCTGGACAAACTGGCCGATCCCGAGGGCCGCAAGCCCATCGTGGAGGCCATGCTGGGCGGACAGGATCCCGAAAAGGCCTATGAGCGGCTGATGATCGGCGCCTCCCGGGCCTATCCCCAGTACAGCGGCATGATGGTGCCCGAAGCCGCGAAACTCCACGGCAAAAGCCGTGCCGATACCATTCTGGATGTGCTGATGGCCGACAACTTCGCCTCCACCGAGATCAGCTTCGGTATGTGCGAAGAGGACGTGGAGTACGTGATGGCCTATCCCCGCACCATGATCGGCACCGACGGCCTGTGGTATCCCGACACCTTTGGCGCCCATCCCCGTGCCTTCGCCAGCTTCCCCCGTGTGCTGGGCCACTACATCCGGGATCGCAAGGTGGTGTCCTTTGAAGAGGGCATCCGCAAGATGACCTCCATGCCCGCCGCCCTGTACGGCCTTACCGGCAAGGGTATGATCCGTGTGGGCTACGACGCCGACCTGTGCCTCATGGATCCCGACACCATCATCGACGCCGCCGATTACAAGAACTGGAACGCTCGCTGCCCCGGCCTGAAGCACGTGTTCGTAGCCGGTGAGCCTGTGGTCACCGACAGCGTCCACGACGGCCGCCTGCTGGGCAAAAAGCTGCTGCGCAGCTGGTAAAGGAGCCCCCTATGTATGACTTGCTGATCAAAAACGCCCGTGTCATCGATGGTACCGGCGCTCCCTGGTATTACGGCGATGTGGCGGTGAAAGACGGAAAGATCGCCGCCGTGGGCAAGCTGTCCGGCGACGCCGCCGAAACGGTGGACGCGGGCGGTCTGTACCTGACGCCCGGTTTCATCGACATCCACTCCCACAGTGATGACAGCATCATCGGCTGTCCCACCGCCGAAAGCCGCATCCTGCAGGGTGTCACCACCGACGTGGGCGGCAACTGCGGCGGATCGGAGGCCCCCTCCGGGACCTATCCCTCCATGGCTGATTTCCTCTCCGCAGTGGAGCAGGCCCGGCCCAGCATCAACTCCGCCACGCTGGTGGGCCACGGCACCGTCCGCAAGGCCGTCATGGGATACTCCCGGGAAGAGGCCACCGACGGCCAAATCGCCGACATGCAGGCCCTCACCGCCAAGGCCATGGAAGACGGCGCCTTCGGCATCAGCACCGGTTTGATCTATCCCCCCAGCTGCTATTCCACCACCGACGAACTGGTGCGGGTGGTGTCTGCCGTGGCGCCTTACGGCGGATACTACGCCACCCATATGCGCAACGAGAGCTTTGACGTGGTCAAATCGGTGGAAGAGGCCCTCCACGTGGCCAAAGAGGCCGGCGTGCGCCTGCAGATCTCCCACCACAAAGTCACCCACAAGGCCGACTGGCAGGTGTCCTGCAAGACCACTGTTGCCATGATCGAACGGGCACGGCGGCAGGGGCTGGACGTGACCTGCGACCAGTATCCTTACCGGGCGTCGGCCACCTCTATGAGTTCCAACGTGCCCTCCTGGGCCTTTGAGGGCGGCGTGGACGCCATGCTGGCCCGTCTGCGGGATCACGAGACCCGGGCTGTCCTCCGGGAGCAGTCCAACGCCTCTCACGAGGGCCGCTGGTGCGATATTTACGTGGCCCACGTCCATACCGAGAAAAACCAGTGGATGGTGGGCAAGTCCATCACCGACATCGCCGAGGCACTGGGCGGCAAAGACCCCGCCGACACCTGTTTCGACATCGTTCTGGACGAAAACAACCACGTGGGCGAGATCAACTTCGGCATGTGCGAGGAGGATATTGAATACATCATGTCCCGCCCCTTCGTCATGCCCGGCTCCGACGGCGAGGCCATGCCCCTCACCGCTCCCGGCAAGCCCCATCCCCGCAACTACGGTACCTTCGTCCGGGTGCTGGCCCATTACTGCCGTGACCGGGGCCTGTTCCCTCTGGAGACCGCCGTGCAGAAGATGACCGCTCTGCCCGCTTCCCGTCTGGGTCTTACCGACCGCGGCGTGCTCAAAGAGGGTATGTGGGCCGATCTGGTGCTGTTCGATGTGGAAAAGCTCAGGGACGATCCCGACTTTTTGAATCCCCAGCAGGCCTGCAGCGGCATCCGCCGTGTGTATGTCAACGGTGTGCTCACCGGCCTCGAGGGCAAGCATACCGGCGCCCGCGCCGGCCATGTCCTGCGGAAAAAATAAGCAAAAAGCACCTGCTTTCGCAGGTGCTTTTCTTCTTGCAAAACAAAAAAAGAGCACTGCTTTCGCAGTGCTCTCGTGGCGGAGAAAGAGGGATTCTTTTTCCCGCGCCGAAGTTTCCGTCGCGGGAACCCCCTTTGATTCAATAGAGGGTTCAAATCCCTCTTGCAAAACAAAAAAGAGCACTGCTTTCGC
>JAFYPP010000007.1 GCA_017559995.1 Clostridia bacterium
ACCGTCGTTACCGGTATCGAAATGTTCCGCAAGCTGCTGGACTACGCTGAGGCCGGCGACAACGTTGGTACTCTGCTGCGCGGCGTGACCAAGACCGACATCGAGCGCGGTCAGGTTCTGGCTAAGCCCGGCTCCATCAAGCCCCACACCAAGTTCACCGGTCAGGTCTACGTTCTGTCCAAGGACGAAGGCGGCCGTCATACTCCCTTCTTCAACAACTATCGTCCCCAGTTCTACTTCCGTACCACCGACGTTACCGGCGTCATCTCCCTGCCCGAAGGCACCGAGATGTGCATGCCCGGCGACAACGTCGACATGAAGGTCGAGCTGATCACCCCCATCGCTATCGAGAAGGGTCTGCGTTTCGCTATCCGTGAGGGTGGCCGTACCGTTGGTTCCGGCGTCGTTATCGATGTCCAGGAGTAATTCTTAACTGAATTTCCAAATGAAAAGAGTGGATCGTAAGATCCACTCTTTTTTTGCTTGCCGAAAGAGGCAGTAAATAGTATAATACTGGTAATAACGAAAGAAATGAGGGCGATCTCATGAAAACCTATCAGACCAAATGTCCCGGCTTTACTATCCGGGAAGCCCAGGAACAGGACGCGCAGCTGCTGTTTGACTTGATCTGCGGCCTTGCGGAGTATGAAAAGATGCGGGATGATGTCGAAGGCGATCCCGAGACCTTGCGCCGCAATCTGTTCGAAGGCAAGCAGGCAAATGTCCTGATCGGCGAAGAAAACGGCGTTCCTGTGTGTTTCGCCTTGTATTTTTACAATTTCTCTACCTTCCAGTGCAAGCACGGCCTGTATCTGGAAGATCTGTTCGTCAAGCCGGAATACCGTGGCAAGGGCTACGGCAGCGCTATGCTGGCCTGCCTGGCAACCAAGGCACGGGAAGAGGATTGCGGCCGTTTTGAGTGGATCTGCCTGGATTGGAACGAGCCTGCCCTGAACGTGTACCGCAAGATCGGTGCCATCCCGCTGACCGGCTGGACCGTGCAGCGCCTTACCGGTCAGCCTCTGGAAGATCTGGCTGATTCTTTCTGATTCGAAGGGTAATACTGTCCGGTGCCCAGAGCAGTTCGCACTGCCGCGTCTGTCCGTCATCCGGAAACACAAGCCGGTAGGTCAGCTTGTCGCCTGACTGCTCGCAAGTCATGCGCGCAAAGTAGTCATCGTTGAACAAAACACCCATGCGGGCAGGGGAGAGGGCGATGGATAAAACATCGCCGCGGAGATTAAAGGCTGCGGCACAGGGAGCATCGGTGCGGAACACCACCAGGTGGTCCTCGCCGTCCTCCGACCACTGAATGTCTTGCAGTGCAACGGGTTCGGTGGTTTGCACCGAAGTAACGGTATAGGGCGTCAGCTTGACGCTCACCATGCCAAACCGCTCGGTGCATACCAATGCCGGGGCGGTATAGGCCTCGGTTTCGTAGGGCGTTTCGGCGCTGACCCAGCCGCTGTAGGTACCGTCGCAGTGGGAGGTCAGCTTACTCCAGCCGTTTCCATAGAACACGGACACCTGACTCATGCGGGGCGCCGTACAGGAAAACTGCACCTTCTGTCCGCAGTTCACGGCCACATTTCCCTGTGGCGTGTCCAGCGTCAGCGCATCCGGCCAGAAGGTTTCCCGGGAAATGACCGGGGGTTCCGCCGGCGGTTCCAACCCGGCAGGCACGCCGGTCTGCAGCAGGGAGCCGTAGCGGAAAAACACCACGCCGGCGGCTTGTTCATCGGCGTTGACGGCATCCAGCTGCCGCTGCAGTTCGTCGATGCCGTACCACACCGAGCCGACCTGTGCTTCGGCGCTCTTATAGGCGGCGAGGCCAATATACAGGTCCACGTCGGTGCCGTCCACCGTGTGGCTCCACCATTCCAGCAGCGCGCCAAAGTCCGAGGTGGAGGAGCCGAGCTCCCAGTAGATCTGGGGCATGATATAGTCCACCATGCCCTCCCGCACCCAGCGGCGGCTGTCGGCAAAGTGGTCAAAATAACTCTGACTGCCGGTGGCGTCAGCGCCCATGGCCATGGTGTATTTGGTGGCCCAAATACCGGCAGGGGAGACACCGAACACGGCCTCCGGCCGAACCTCTTCGGTGAGCTTGTGCAGCGCGTCGATCAGCTGACACACAGCGTCCCGTCGAAAATCACCGATGTCGGCGAAATCACCGCCGTACAGGCGGTAGGTGTCCTCGTCGGCAAAACCGCTGCCGGGATAGAAATAATCGTCCAGATGGAGACCGTCCACCGGGTAATTTTCCAGGATCTCCCGGGATACCGCCAACAGGTGCTGCCGCACTTCCGGCTTGCCGGGATCGTAGTACAGACAGCCGTCGCTGTGGAACACCACGTGCTCCGCCAGCTGTCTGGCAGGATGCCCGTCACACAGCTGGGCAAAGGCCTCCTCCCGGCTGGCTGCCGCCGTCCGGGTGATGCGGTAGGGATTGATCCAGGCGTGCAGTTCCAGTCCCTGGGCGTGGCACTGCTCCACAAAATACGCCAGCGGGTCAAATCCGTCCCGGGGAGCCTGTCCCTGGGCACCGGAAAGGAAGCCGCTCCAGGGCACCAGCTCCGAGGCGTACAGGGCGTCCGCCGAGGGCCGCACCTGCAGAAAGACGGCGTTCAGGCCCCATGCTTTGGCGTTAGCGATGATGCTGTCGGCCTCCTGCCGCAGCTGGTCTCCGGACAGATCCTGTCGGGACGGATAGTCCAAATTGTAAACCGAACTGACCCACACACCGCGCATCTCGGCCTGCTTGGCCCACACGGGCACCGTCAGCAGCGTGAGAAGCAGGGTGACGCAGAAAAGTAATTTTTTCATACAACCTCCAATCTGGGAAAGGGGAGAACGTAATGGGCCTTCATGACGGCCATCGAAAGCGATTGATCCAGCGGTTTCTGGAAGAAGGCCTTGACACCTTTGAGCCCCACAACGTGCTGGAACTGCTGTTGTTTTATGCCATTCCGCGGAAGGATACCAACGAGTTGGCCCACCGGCTCATCGACACCTTCGGCAGCCTGAACGGCGTCTTTGACGCGCCCGTGGAGGCGCTGCTGCAGGTGGAGGGCGTCGGCGAAAACACCGCGGCGCTGCTGAAGATGATGCCGCAGCTCACCCGGGTATACTTCACCGATACGCAAAAGGAGATCGTTCTGGATCACGCCGAAAAGGCGGCGGCCTATTTCATCCCGCACTTCATCGGCCGAACCGAAGAGGTCGTCCAAATGGTGTGCGTGGATGCCAAAAGCCGGGTCACTTCCCACCAGATCATCCACCGGGGCAGCATCAACGTGGCCGAGGCAAACATCCGTAAGATCGCCAACGTGGCGCTGCACAACAACGCCGCCGGCGTGATTTTGGCCCATAACCATCCGGGCGGCATCGCCCTGCCTTCTCCCGAGGACATCGCCACCACCAGGACCATCAAATCGGCCCTGCAGCCTATGGGCATCGTCCTCATGGACCATATCATCGTGGCAGGGGAGGAGAGTGTGTCCATGGCCCTCAGCGGCGTGGACTTCTAACGGAAAACCTTCGCAGGCGGCGTTTGCCGCCTGTTTTTGCTTGCAATAGAACGGGTGTTCTGGTATAATATCGAAAAAGCGTCACACAAAAAGCACAGGAGGTGCAGCCATGCCCGAGTTCAAACTGAAAAGCGACTATCAGCCAGCCGGCGGCCAGCCGGAGGCCATTCGCCAGCTGGTGCAGGGCGCCCGTTTGGGCATCGAAGAGCAGACCATGCTGGGCGTTACCGGCGCGGGCAAGACCTTCGTCATGGCCAACGTCATCCAGCAGCTGCAGCGGCCTACCCTGGTGCTCACCCACAACAAGACTCTGGCGGCCCAGCTGTGCTCGGAGTTCCGGGAGTTTTTCCCCGAAAACGCCGTGGAGTTTTTCGTGTCTTATTATGATTATTATCAGCCGGAAGCCTATATTCCTTCCACTGATACCTATATCGAAAAAGATTCCGACGTCAATGCCGAGCTGGACCGTCTGCGCCACAGCGCCACCTCCAGCCTGTTTGAGCGGCGGGACGTCATCATCGTGGCCTCGGTGTCCTGCATTTACTCCCTGGGCAACCCCATCGACTACGCCAAGATGGTCATCTCCCTGCGCACCGGGCAGGAATGGGACCGGGACGCCCTGTGCCGCCGTCTGGTGGAATTGCAGTACGAGCGCAACGATCTGAACTTTGACCGCAACCGCTTCCGTGTTCGGGGCGATACTCTGGAGATCCGCCTGGCCTATACCGATGACTACGCCATCCGTGTGGAGTTTTTCGGCGACGAGATCGACCGCATCGCCGAGATCCATCCGGTCACCGGACAGCCCCTGCGCCTGCTGGACCACGTTGCCATCTATCCTGCCTCTCATTATGTCACACCCAAGGATAAATTGGAAGAGGCACTTGTGGATATCCAGGCCGAAATGGAAGAGCGGGTGAAATATTTCGAGAGTGAGGGCAAGCTCATCGAGGCCCAGCGCATCCGTCAGCGCACCGAATACGACATGGAGATGCTGCGGGAGATCGGCTTCTGCACCGGCATCGAAAACTACTCCCGGGTCATGTCTCGACGGGAACCGGGCTCCGCGCCCTACAC
The DNA here is from genome assembly GCA_017559995.1 of Clostridia bacterium. Taxonomy (GTDB): domain Bacteria; phylum Bacillota; class Clostridia; order Oscillospirales; family Butyricicoccaceae; genus UBA4644. The sequence goes on from JAFYPP010000007.1 coordinate 4,608, forward strand.
CCTGCTGGACTATATGCCCAAGGACTTTTTGCTGTTCATCGACGAAAGCCATGTGATGCTGCCCCAGGTGCGGGCCATGTACCACGGCGACCGTGCCCGTAAGGAGATGCTGGTGGACTACGGTTTCCGCCTGCCTTCGGCCTTTGACAACCGGCCCCTGACCTTCCCGGAGTTTCAGGATCGCATCCATCAGGTGATTTACGTCAGCGCTACCCCCGCCGAATACGAGCGCAGCCGCTCGGGACAGATCGTGGAGCAGATCATCCGCCCCACCGGCCTGCTGGATCCCGAGGTGGAGGTGCGCCCGGTGGAGGGCCAGATCGACGACCTGATCGCCGAGATCCGGGAGCGGGAGGGCAAAAACCAGCGAGTCCTGGTGACCACCCTCACCAAGCGCATGGCCGAGGATCTCACCGACTATCTCTCCAAGCATGATATCAAGGTCAAATATATGCACCACGACATTGACACCATCGAGCGCATGACCCTGCTGCGGGATCTGCGCCTGGGCGAGTATCAGGTGCTGGTGGGCATCAACCTGCTGCGAGAGGGCCTGGACCTGCCGGAAGTGTCGCTGGTGGCCGTGCTGGACGCCGACAAGGAGGGCTTCCTCCGTTCCGAGACCTCCCTCATCCAGACCATCGGCCGTGCCGCCCGAAACGCCGAAGGCAAGGTCATCCTGTACGCCGACAGCATTACCCCCTCCATGCGCTCCGCCATGGACGAGACCGCCCGTCGCCGCGCGGTGCAGGACGCTTTTAACAAAGAGCACGGCATCGTGCCCAAAACCGTTTACAAGAGCGTACGGGAGCTCATCGAGATCTCCCACGATACCACTTCCAAGCTGCCGGCCGCCAGCCGCAAAAAGATCAGCCTGGCCAATCTGGAGGATGAGATCCACCGTCTGGAAAAGCAGATGAAGGAGGCCTCCAAAATGCTGGAGTTCGAGTACGCCGCCGTACTGCGTGACCAGATCCGCGATCTCCGCAAGCAGCTGGAAGAGCAGCAGAAGGCGCAGAAAAAGAGGTAAATCATGCAAGATTCCATCATTATCAAGGGCGCTCGCGTCCATAACCTGAAAAATATCGATGTGGAGATCCCCCGGAACACCATGACGGTGGTCACCGGCATCTCGGGCAGCGGCAAGAGCAGTCTGGCCTTCGACACCATTTACGCCGAAGGTCAGCGCCGCTACGTGGAGTCTCTGTCCTCCTATGCCCGAATGTTCCTGGGCCAGATGGAAAAGCCCGACGTGGACTCCATCGACGGCCTTTCCCCGGCCATTTCCATCGATCAGAAAACCACCAGCAAAAACCCCCGTTCCACCGTGGGTACCGTTACCGAGATCTACGATTATCTGCGCCTTTTGTGGGCGCGGATCGGCATCCCCCATTGCCCCAAATGCGGCAAGGAGATCCGCCAGCAGAGCGTGGACCAGATCATCGACCAGCTGATGGCCCTGCCCGAAGGCACCCGTATGCAGGTGCTGGCCCCCGTGATCCGGGGACGTAAGGGTGAGTACCAGAAGATCTTCGACGACGCCCGCAAGGGCGGCTTCGTCCGCGTCCGTGTGGACGGCAGCATTTATGACCTCAGCGAGGACATCAAGCTGGAGAAAAACATCAAGCACACCATCGAGATCGTGGTGGACCGTCTGGTGGTCAAGCCGGACATCAACCGCCGTCTCACCGACTCGGTGGAGACCGCCATCCATCTGTCCGGCGGTCTGGTGGTCATCGACCGGCTGGGGGCAGGGGAGGAACTGACCTTCTCCCAGAATTACGCCTGTCCCGACTGCGGTATCTCCATTGAGGAACTGACCCCCCGTATGTTCTCCTTCAATAACCCTTACGGCGCCTGTCCCACCTGTGACGGCCTGGGCATGAAGATGGAGGTGGATCCCGACCGCATCATCCCCAACGGCAAGCTGTCCCTCAATCAGGGCGCGCTGCGGGCGTCGGGATTCCAGACCCTGGACGAGAATTCCATTTCCCGCACCTATATGCGGGCCATGAGCGAAAAATACGGCTGGTCGCTGGATACCCCCTGGGAGGAACTGCCCGAAAACGCCCGGAAAATGATCCTCTACGGCACCGGCGAGGAAACGCTGGACGTGCGGTTCTCCTGGGAAGGGGAGAAGTCCAAGCCCCGTGCCTTTGAGGGCATCATCCCCAATATGCAGCGCCGCTACATGGACGGCTTCACCACCAACTCCGCCAAAGAGGATATCGAAGAGTGCATGAGCCCCATCCCCTGCGCTGCCTGCCGGGGCCGACGGCTGAAGAAAGAGATCCTTGCCGTTACGGTGGGAGGCAAAAATATTTCGGAGTTCACCGAGCTTTCGGTGACCGACGCCTTAAATTTTGTGGAAAATCTGCAGCTGACCGAAAAAGAGCGGCAGATCTCCGACCTGATCCTCAAGGAGATCCGCTCCCGGCTGAAGTTCCTGCAGAACGTGGGTCTGGAATATCTCACTCTGGCCCGTTCCAGCGGTACGCTGTCGGGCGGCGAAAGCCAGCGCATCCGTCTGGCCACCCAGATCGGCTCCTCGCTGATGGGCGTGCTGTACGTGCTGGACGAGCCCTCCATCGGTCTGCACCAGCGCGACAACGACAAACTGCTGGCTACTCTCCAGCGGCTGCGGGATCTGGGCAACACCCTCATCGTGGTGGAGCACGACGAGGACACCATGCTGGCCGCCGACTGCATCGTGGATGTGGGCCCCGGCGCCGGCGTTCACGGCGGACAGATCATCGCCACCGGCACGGCACAGGAGATCATGGCCTGCGAAAACAGCCTCACCGGCCAGTACCTTTCCGGCGCACGCCGCATCCCTCTGCCTCACGAGCGACGGAAGGGCAGCGGCAACGTGCTGCGCATCCGGGGCGCTGCCGAAAATAATCTGAAAAACATCGACGTGGACATCCCGCTGGGCACCTTTACCGTGGTCACCGGCGTTTCCGGCAGCGGCAAGAGCAGCCTCATCAACGAGGTGCTCTACAAGTCTCTGGCCGCCCAGCTCAACGGCGCCCGTGCCCGGGGCGGCAAGCACCAAGCCATCGAAGGCCTGGAGCATTTGGACAAGGTCATCGCCATCGACCAGAGTCCCATCGGCCGCACCCCCCGTTCCAATCCGGCCACCTACACCGGCCTGTTCGGCGACATCCGGGAACTGTTTTCCAAGACCCAGGACGCCAAGGCCCGGGGCTACGGCCCGGGACGGTTTTCCTTCAACGTCCGGGGCGGACGGTGCGAATCCTGTACCGGCGACGGCCTTATCAAGATCGAAATGCACTTTTTGCCCGATATTTACGTCCCCTGCGACGTGTGCAAGGGCAAGCGGTACAACCGTGAGACCCTCGAAGTCAAATACAAGGACAAGAACATCTACGAGGTACTGGACATGACGGTGGCCGAGGCGCTGCCCTTCTTTGACAACCTGTCCAAGATCCGCAAAAAGCTGCAGACCCTGTACGACGTGGGCCTGTCCTACGTCAAACTGGGACAAAGCTCCACCACCCTGTCGGGCGGCGAGGCACAGCGGGTCAAACTGGCCACCGAACTGTCCCGAAAGGCCACCGGCCGCACCATTTATATCCTGGACGAGCCCACCACCGGCCTGCACAGCTATGACGTGCACAAGCTCATCGAGGTGCTGCAAAAGCTGGTGGAGGGCGGCAACACCGTTGTGGTCATCGAACACAATCTGGACGTCATCAAAACCGCCGACCACGTCATCGACCTGGGCCCCGAGGGCGGAAACAAGGGCGGCACCGTGGTGGCACAGGGAACCCCCGAACAGGTGGCTGCCGCGAACGGTTCCTACACCGGACAGTATTTGAAGAAACTGCTGGAGCGGGAAAAGGCCCTGTAACTTTTTTAAGAATTTCCGGGAAAGGACTTTTCAAACGGCCCAAAGTATATTAAAATAGACAGAGATTATGGATAAAGGTGGAGTTGTTATGGAATCCCCCAAGTATCAGCGTGTTCTCCTGAAACTCAGCGGTGAAGCTCTGGCCGGAGAGGCAGGTACCGGTCTGGATTTTGCCATGCTCAATACCGTGGCAGAGGCCATCGGCGACTGCGTCAAGGCAGGCGCCCAGGTCGCTGTGGTGGTCGGCGCCGGAAACTTCTGGCGCGGCGTGAAGAACGGCGAAGGCAAGATCGAGCGCACACGCTCTGACTATATGGGTATGCTGGGCACCACCATGAACGCCCTGGCCGTCTGCGACGTGCTGGAGCAGCACGGTATCGCCGCCGTGGTGCAGAACGCCCTGGATATCCAGAAGGTTTCCGAGTCCTATAACCGTGTCAATGCTGTCCGCCATCTGGAGCAGGGCACTGTGGTGATTTTTGCCGGCGGCAGCGGCTGCCCCTTCTTCTCCACCGACACGGCAGCGGCGCTCCGCGCAGCGGAGATCGACGCCGACGCCATCCTGCTGGCCAAGAACATGGACGGCGTTTACGATGCCGACCCCAACAAGGTGGCCACCGCCAAAAAGTTCGACCGTATTTCCTATGCCGAAGTGCTGTCCCGTGACCTGAAGGTCATGGACAACACCGCCACCGCGCTGGCGATGAACACCAAGATGCCCCTGCTGGTGTTCGGTCTGGAAGATCCCGGCAACATCAAGCGTGTGCTGATGGGCGAAGCCATCGGTACTTACGTGGGTTTTGACGCCTAATATTTAATTTTAAAATATAACGGAGGTACATCCTATGAATCCCAAGTGCGAACAGTATAAGGCCAAAATGGAAAAGACCATCGAGGTCATGAAGCACGAGTTCAATACCATCCGCGCCGGCCGCGCCAACGTCGCCGTCCTGGATAAGATCACCGTGGACTACTACGGCGCTCCCACCCCCATCCAGCAGATCGCTTCTGTTTCCACTCCCGAGCCCCGTATGCTGGCCATCCAGCCCTGGGACGCCAGCGCCCTGAAGCTCATCGAGAAGGCCATCCTGGCTTCCGATCTGGGCATCAACCCCACCAACGACGGCAAGATCGTCCGTCTGCTGTTCCCCCAGCTGACCGAGGAGCGTCGTCGTGAGCTGACCAAGGAAGTCAAGCACATGGCTGAAAACGGCAAGATCGCCGTCCGTAACATCCGCCGTGACGCCATCGATCACTTCAAGAAGGCCCAGAAGGCCTCCGAGATCACCGAGGATGAGCTGAAGCTGCTGGAAAAGGAAATGCAGGACCTCACCGACAAGTATGTCAAGGAAGTGGACGTGGAGTCCGCCAAGAAGGAAAAGGAACTGATGGAGCTGTAAGCGCCACTTTCGCCCTTTCGTTAACAAATCACTGGATATGGAGGGCGGCGCCTGGCGCCGCCCTTCCTCGCATGGATTAGGAGTTCAGCTATGATTTTTGGCAAACAGGAAGCCCGTCCCGTACTGGACAAAACCAACATTCCCGTCCACATCGCCGCCATCATGGACGGTAACGGACGCTGGGCGCAAAAGCGCGGCCTGCCCCGCACCGCCGGACATTCCGCCGGCAGCGAGGCCTTTCAGAATGCCGCGGAGTACCTCCAGAGCCTTGGCGTGCAGTATTTTACCGTCTACGCCTTCTCCACCGAGAACTGGAAGCGCCCTGCCGAAGAGGTGCAGGCCATCATGGGTCTGCTGGACCGCTACCTGCGAAAGGCCATCCGGGAAATGGCAGAAAAGAATATCCGTCTGCGCTTTTTGGGCGACCTGGAGCCCCTTCCCGAAAGCCTGAAGAAACTCATCGCCGAAACCAACGAGATCTCCCGGGGCACCACCGGTATGCAGGTCAACGTCTGCCTCAACTACGGCGGACGGGATGAGATCGTCCGTGCCGTCCGCAGCCTGGTGCGTGAGGGTGTCGACCCCGAAACCATCACCGAAGATCTGCTGGGCAGCCGCCTGTATTCGGCGGACATCCCCGACCCCGACCTGACCATCCGCCCCGGCGGAGAGCTGCGTCTGTCCAACTTCCTGTTGTGGCAGAACGCCTATACCGAGTTCTATTTTACCGATACCCTTTGGCCCGATATGGATGAAGCGGAGCTGGACAAGGCCATCGCCGCCTACCAGGGCCGCAAGCGCCGTTTTGGAGGCATTTGATCTATGAAAACAAGAGTTATCACTGCGGTGATCGCTTTAGCATTATTTATTCCCGTTCTGTTCTTTCTGCCAACGGTGGTGCTGACGGTGGTCAGCGGCGCCCTCATGGCCATTGGCGCCTGGGAGCTGCTGTACGCCACCAAGTCCTGCCCCAGGCATCCCTTCCTGTATATCAGCTGCGCGGCCGCCTTCGCGGTGCCCCTGACCCTCGATCGGGCAGAGGCCCCTCTGTGGCCCTTTTTGACGGTGTGCGCGCTGTATATGATGGCGATCTTCGCCTGCGCCGTCTTTGACCACGAGAAGATCAAATACGATATGCTGGGCAAGGGCTTTTTGGCCGCCATCGTTCTGCCCCTGTGCTTTTCCGCCATCGTCCGCATCCGCAACGGCGAACATGGCGTGCTGCTGATCCTCATGCCCTGGCTCACCGTCTGGATGTGCGATTCTTTCGCGCTGTTCACCGGCATGCTGTTTGGCAAGCACAAGCTGGCCCCCTATGTCAGCCCCAAAAAGACTGTGGAAGGCGCCGTGGGCGGCCTGATTTTTGCCACGCTGACCTGTGCGGGGTACGCTCTGGTGATGAACCGCTGGTTCGGCATGGATATGGCCCTTTGGCCCGCTGTGCTGTTCGGTATCGTGGGTTCCACCGCCGGACAGATCGGCGACCTCAGCCTGTCGGTCATCAAACGCGGTGCCGGCATCAAGGATTACGGCAAGCTGCTCCCCGGCCACGGCGGCGTGTGGGATCGCTTCGACAGCATCCTGTTTGCCGCGCCCCTGTTTGAAATTCTGTATTTACACATACTTCCCAGGATGGGGGGATAAACTGTTATGAAGACCTTATCCGTTATCGGCTCCACCGGTTCCATCGGCGTGCAGACCCTGCAGGTAGCCGCCGAGCGTGGCTACCGGGTGGCCGGTCTTGCCGCCGGCAGAAGCGCCGACGCCCTGGAACAGCAGATCCTGCAGGTGCGGCCCCGTGTGGCCGCCCTTTATGACGAGACGGCGGGCAAAGTCCTGGCGCAAAAGCTGAAGGGCGTCTGCGACACCCAGATCCTTTGGGGCGAAGCCGGCGTCTGCGCCGTAGCCGCGCTGGAAGAGAGCGATCTGGTGGTCAACGCCGCCGTGGGCATCTCCGGCTTGCGTCCTACCGTAGCGGCCCTGGAAGCCGGCAAAAATCTGGCGCTGGCCAACAAGGAAAGTCTGGTGTGCGCCGGCGATATCGTCAACGCTCTGGCCACCGAAAAGGGCCTTGCCATTCTGCCGGTGGACTCCGAGCACAACGCCATCTTCCAGTGTCTGCAGGGCAGCAGGGAAGAGGAAGTGGAGCGGCTGATCATCACCGCTTCCGGCGGTCCCTTCTTCGGCAAAAAGGCCCACGAGATCGCCGATATGGGCCCCAAGGAGGCACTCAAGCATCCCAGCTGGTCCATGGGCGCCAAGATCACGGTGGATTCCTCCACCATGATGAACAAGGGCTTCGAGATGATCGAGGCCATGCATCTGTTCCACGTGCGCCCGGAGCAGATCGATGTGGTGGTGCATCGGGAGAGCATCGTCCATTCTCTGGTGGAGTTCCGGGACGGCAGTGTGCTGGCCCAGCTCTCGCCCCCCGATATGCGTCTGCCCATCCAGTACGCCGTGGATTATCCCGCGCGGCAGTACGCGCCCCGCAAGCGGCTGGATCTGCCCGCCCTTGCCAAACTGACCTTCTTCGCCCCCGACGAGGAGACCTTCCCGGCTATGAAACTGTGCCGCGAGGTCATGGAGCGGGGCGGCAACCTGGGCGCCGCCGTCAACGGCGCCAACGAGGTGGCGGTAGCCGCCTTCCTTGCCGGAAAGATCCCCTTCGGCAAGATCTATCCCACGGTGGAGCTGGCGGCACGGTCGGTGCCCTTCCTGCAAAGCCCCACCCTGGAGGATATTTTTGAGACCGACCGGCTGGTCCGGGCGGCTGCGACTTCAATGCTGTAAAGGCGGTATGAAATGAATTATATCATCGCGATCCTTGTTTTCGGACTGCTGATCTTCCTGCACGAACTGGGCCACTTTGTGGTGGCAAAGCTCAGCGGCATCACCGTACTGCAGTTCACTGTCGGCTTCGGCCCCGCCATCTTCAAAAAACAGGTGGGTGAGACCCTGTACGCCGTGCGTCTGCTGCCTCTGGGCGGCGCCGTTATGATGCAGGGTGAGGAGGACGAAGAGGCCGAAAAGATGCTCACCGGCCAAAAGGAGTTCGCCGTGGACGAGGCATCCCTGCCCCCCGAGAGAAGCTTTGCCGAGGCCAGCCTGGGCAAGCGGTTCGCCGTCAGCATCGCCGGCGTGATCATGAACTTCCTTACCGGTATCGTCATTGTTTTTCTGCTGCTCATGCCCGCGCAGTATGCCGTAGAGCCGGTGATCTCCGACTTTATGGACGGATTCCCCTATGCCGCCGCCGACAACAACGGCGTGGGTTTTGAAGTGGGAGACCGCATCGTCCGGGTCAATGATTTCCACGTGTTCACCATGTCGGACTTTTCCACCGGCATGATGTACGACAGCGACGGTGTTTACGATATCGTGGTGGAGCGGCAGGGGAAAAAGATCCGTCTGGAGGACTTCGCCATGCAGCCCACCGTGCCCGATCCCAGCGGTCAGGGTATGCTGTACGGTTTTAATCTCAGTTCCCGGGAACTGACCTTCTTCGGCAAGATCGAATACGCTGTTAAAAACGCCATGACCTATCTGCAGTCCGCCGTGCTGGGCATCAAAATGATGTTCACCGGGCAGGTGGGCACCCAGGACATGATGGGAACCGTGGGCATCGCCAACCAGATCGGCGAAATGGCCCGGGTATCCCTGTCCACCATGTGGAACTTCGTGGCCTATATCAGTATCAATCTGGCGTTTGTGAACCTGCTGCCCATCCCCGGTCTGGACGGCGGCAAGCTGCTGTTCCTGCTCATCGAACTGGTGCGGGGTGAAAAGCTGGATCCCAAATACGAGGGCGTGGCCTCGCTGATCGGCATCGGCCTGCTGCTGGTCCTGTTCGTATTCGTCACCTATCACGACATTCTGCGCATCATCCGATAACCGATTCGCTCCTGCGGCTCCCCGCAGGAGCATTGCTGACTGAAAAGGGAGAAAGAATTATGGCAAGCAAGAAACAGATTACCGTGGGCGGTGTTCTTCTGGGCGGCGGCGCGCCGCTGGTGATCCAGTCCATGTGCAATACCAAGACCCACGACGTGCCCGCCACCGTGGCCCAGATCCTGGCCATGGAACAGGCCGGCTGTCACGTGGTCCGTCTGGCCGTCCCCGATCTGGAGGCGGCACAGGCCATCCCTGCCATCAAAAAGCAGGTACATATCCCTCTGGTGGCCGACATCCACTTTGACCACCGGCTGGCTCTGGAGGCCCTCAAAGGCGGCATCGACAAGATCCGCATCAACCCCGGCAACATCGGCGACAAGGCCAAGGTAAAGACCGTGGCTGACGCCTGCAAGGCTGCCGGTGTGCCCATCCGTGTGGGCGTCAACAGCGGCAGCGTGGACGCCGACCTGCGGGAAAAGTACGGCGTCACCCCCGAGACCCTGTGCCAGGCCGCTCTGCGCAATCTGGAGCAGCTGGAGGACTGCGGCTTTTTTGACACCTGCGTGTCCCTCAAAATGTCCAACGTGTTCGGCACCGTCAAGGCCTACCGTTTGATGGCCGAAAAATGCGATTATCCGCTGCATCTGGGCGTCACCGAGGCGGGCAACGAGCACTTCGGCACCCTACGGTCTGCCGCCGCCTTTGGCGGTCTGCTGGTGGACGGCATCGGCGACACCCTCCGGGTGTCCCTTACCGCCGACCCCGTGCGGGAGATCTACGCCGCGAAGGATATTCTCAAAGCGCTTGATTTACATACCGGCGGGGCACGCATCGTGTCCTGTCCCACCTGCGGCCGTACCCAGATCGACCTCATCGGTCTGGCCGACAAGGTGGAAAAGGCCCTTGCCAAGCTGCAGACCCGCATGACGGTGGCCGTCATGGGCTGCGTGGTCAACGGCCCCGGCGAAGCCCGGGAGGCTGATATCGGCATTTGCGGCGGCAGGGGAGAGGGCCTCATCATCCGCAAGGGTGAGATCCTCCACAAGCTGCCCGAGGAGCAGCTGCTGCCCAAACTCATCGAAGAAATTCAGGCAATGACAGGAGAGACCCTATGAGCGCACGCCTCCGCGACCTGTTTCCCAACGCCGCCGACAGTACGGCGGTGTGGGAGTGTGCCGTTGCGGGTATCAGCCCCGACGGCGCGGGTCTGACCGTACAACTTGAGAGCAGCCGCCCGGTGCCTTCCGCCCAGCTGGAAGAGGCCCGGGTGGCCATTTGCCGTGCCTACGGTGTGGCAGGTGTGCAGCTGCTGCTGGAGGCTCCCGAAGAGGAAACGCCCTCCGGTGCCGCCGAGGCACTGGAGGCCAGCCATCCCCAGGAACCCACCGTTCCCATGGACGATGCCGAGACCCTGCGGGAGCAGTTTTCCGTCCGTTATCCCTCCGCCGCACCCTGCCTGCGGGCGGCAGCCTTTGCCCTGCAGGATAACCGATTGGTGCTGCAGGTCAGCGAGGCCTGGCACGCCACCCGTCTGGAACAGCTGAAGACCGAACTGGAGCGGGATGCCGCCGCCCTGCTGGGCCATCCGGTGAAGCTGGAGATCACCGCTCCCGCCGTGGCAGAGGATTACGAACAGGCCCGCGCCGCCCGTGCCGCCCAGC
>JAFYPP010000068.1 GCA_017559995.1 Clostridia bacterium
CCGTACATCGCCTGCCACGCCGGTGGTTTCGTCATCCTCCTCAACCTCCGGGAAAAGGAAGGCCACGCAGGCATTGATGTGGTCCAGAATGGTCTTATCGCCGGTTTCGGTTGCCTCTTCTTCAGGGGTGTCTTCGGTGGGGGCTTCGGCAGGGGGCTCGGTGGCGCTCATCTGCGGCTCCTGCGGGTCGGGCAGAACGATCTCGGGCATATCGCCGGACAGGGAAACGGCGGGCAGGATGCCCTCCGGCAGCACGCCGATCTCCTGCCACGCAAAGGGCATGGCGATCACTGCCGTCAGCACCAGCAGGCAGAGAAAGGGATATTTCAGTAACTGTTTCATAAAAATATCCTCACATCAGAAGCGGAAGTACAGGAAGGGGTCATTCAGGCCGCGGAACAGGCAGTAGACCGCGCCCCAGAAGATGGCCAGCAGAACGGGCACGGTGACCCAATGCAGCGGCGAAGCTTCCAGTTTGCGCCACAGCTTTTTGGGCAGCGGCGTACAGAACAACAGGCCCAGACCCAGCAGCCAGCCGTAGGTTTGGCCGTAATCCAGCCAATCCTGGGTATACAGGCCGCCGAAGTGGCCGTCCAGCGGGAACAGGCGGTAGAAGAACACGCCCAGCTGGGAAAAATCCGTGATGGCGAACAGCATCCAGGACAGGGGGATCAGCAGGATCATATAGCAGTGGCCCAGCCAGCGGTGCTTTTCGAAAAAGGCACGGAGACCGGCTCGCTCGATGACCAGCACGACGAACAGCAGCAGGCCCCACAGCACAAAGTTCCAGCTTGCGCCGTGCCAGAAACCGGTGAGCAGCCAAACGATCAGCAGGTTGCGGACGGTCTTGAAGCCGCCGCCCCGGTTGCCGCCCAGGGGGATGTACACGTATTCCCGGAACCAGGAGCCCAGGGTGATGTGCCACCGGCGCCAGAACTCGGTCATGGACACCGACTGATAGGGGTCACGGAAGTTCTCCGGCAGGTCAAAGCCCATCATTTGGCCAAGGCCCACCGCCATCAGCGAGTAGCCGTAAAAGTCGAAATACAGCTGGAAGGAATAGGCCGCGGCGGCCATCCAGGCAGCCGGGGTGGACAGGCTGTCAAAGCCTGCCGCCTGTACGTCGGTCCACAGACTGCCGATACGGTTGGCCAGCAGCACTTTGGAACCAAGGCCCAGCACGAAGGTGCGCAGGCCGCGGTCAACGGAGGTCAGCGAAGCCGAACGGCTCTCCAGCTCGGCGGCCACCTGGTTGTACTGCACGATGGGGCCGGCGATCAGCTGGGGGAACATACACAGATAGGCGCCCAGATCCACGAAAGACCGGGCAGGTTCCACCGTTTCCCGATAGACATCAATGAGGTAGGAAACGATCTGGAAGGTGTAAAAGCTGATACCGATGGGCAAAATCAGCGACCAGGAGCGCACGACACTGTCGCCGGTGGCCATGTTCCAGACGGCGGCACCGTTGTCGAAGAAGAAACCGGCGTACTTGAATACGAGCAGCCACAAAAAGTCATAAACGAGACCCAGGGTCAGCCACAGCTTTCGCCGGGGCCGGCCAAAGGCCAGTTTCTGTCCGATGGCCCAGTTGACCAGAATGGTCACCAGAAGCAGGACGATATACAGGGGCGTCTCCAGGGCGCCGTAGGCGTAAAAGCCGACGCTGCCCAAAAACAGCAGCAGGTTTTTCCAGCGGCGGGGCGCAAGGCCATAGAGCAGGAAAAACACCGGCAAAAATACAAACAAAAAGGGCAAACTGCTGAAAACCACAGAAAACCTCCGAAAATTATCGAATAAACTCTGCGCAAACGCAGGACTGGCCGTCCACTGTCAGCGCCACCACAAAGCCGCGGTCGGTACGGGCCACCAGCGGCTGCACCTGCTGCCCGGGCAGCAGAGGGCGCTGATAATCCACCGCCAGGGCGGAAAAGGACAGATCCTCCGGCAAAAACCGCATGGCCAGCGCCACCGAACGCACGTTGTTCACGTGATGATTGGTGTCCAGCAGGTCGTCGGTGATGGGGAAGGCGGCTGCGGGAACGGCGTTCTCGGGCAACTGCACCTTGCGGGGCAGCTCGCCCAGATCGGGACCTTCACCCGGCTCCAGATACCGCTCCACCACCTGGGATGCCGGGGTGGGCGCACCGGTCGCAATGTCCACCAGCGTCCAAAGGGAATCGGCCGCGGCCAGTTCCGCGCCGCGCTCGTCCAGCAGAGCGAACTTGCGGCGGTTGAGGGCACGGCGGCTCTCATAAGCCTGGGTACACACCTGCACACGGGCGGCGGAACGGGGCAGCTCCCCCAGACGCACACGCCAGCGGGACAGCAGCCACGCCCGGCCGTTGGCCGTCATGGTGTCCAGACCGCTGCCGAAATCCTCGGCATGGAGGGTGGCGATGTCCTGAAACAGGTCCAGCAGACCGGTGAGGGACAACCGTCCGTCGGGCCCCAGCTGGCTGTATAAAACACGTGTATCCCAAGTGTACATAAATAACCTCGATTTCGACAGAGTACCCTTTTATTGTATCTTACCGAGGGTTGCTGCGCAAGCAATTTTTTACTTAATTTTCAGGGAAATTTTCTGTGGTCTCCGGCAATGCCCAAGGGCGGTTTTCCGCCTGAAACTCGGTCATCATGCCCCAAAACCGTTTGGGCATATGGGTCATGCGGCATTGGGGGTTGTAACGGTCCTCGATGGCCACCGTATCGTAAAATCGGGTCCACAGCTGCCGGTAAAACTGCTCCCGGGCATCGGCCCGGGGCAGACGGGCCAGCTCCGTGCTGTGGATCTGCCAGTGGCCGCCGCTGCAAATCAGCACCATTTGATGGGTGCGGTCCAAAATGAGGAAACTTTCTCCCGGCATACGGGCCTTGAAATGCTGGGCCAACAGGGGAAGGACGTGGTTTTTTGGCTCGATCTCGGCGGCCAGCGCGCCGCCGTACTGGGAAAACCGGGTGAATCCCTTCAGAAGATGCGCCTCTCCCGACACCGCCCGGGCAGCGGTGAGCACCGGGTGGACACGCTCGTCGGTGAGCATACGCAGCACCCGGGAGCCTGCCTGATACCCCAGCCGCAAAAAGGCCAGCAGCAGCACTTCCTTATCCGGGCGGTCGGACAAAAAGCACAGATAGACCACCCGTTGGGCGTCGCTCCCCAGCTTGGCGGGGATGCTTTTGCGCACCCGCTGGGCCTTGTCGTCCTCGGTATCGATGACCACCGGCTCCAAAAGGGTGGGCTGGGCCTCTTCCGCGGGGCAGATCATCATGGGGTCCTCCTTTTGATAAATGGCCCGGAACACGCAGCACAAAAATCCGTCAAAGCTGCCGTCGTAAAGATAGATCAAATCTGTCCGGTGATGCATTGTTTTACGTCCTCCATAGTCGGGTCAAACAGGGAGAGCTGCTCTTCCTGCTCCAGCGAGGCCAGGGCCGTGTCGGACAGCAGAGCCCGCAGGATGGCCTTGTGGGTCATGACGATGCCCGGGGCGGCCTTGCCCCGGCACAGAATAAAATATTTCGCCCGCTTGAGCACCACCCCCAGTTTTTTCAGCCCATCAAAATCCAGACTGCCCGTCCGACGGGCGGTGACGATGCGCCGGGCGCTCTTCACGCCGATGCCCGGAACCCGCAGCAGCACCTCGTAGTCGGCCCGGTTGACCTCCACCGGGAACTGCTCCAGATGCCGCAGCGCCCAGCCGCATTTGGGATCCACATAGGGGTCGAAGTTGGGGTTTTGGGCATCCAGCAGCTCTGCCGCGTCAAAGTGATAGAATCGCATGAGCCAGTCGGCCTGGTACAGCCGGTGCTCCCGCAAAAGGGGCGGCTTGGTGGTGAGGGCAGGCAGGTTTTTATGCTCCACCACCGGCAGATAGGCCGAGAAAAACACCCGCTTCAGCCGGTATTTTTCGTAGAGGGCAGAGGACAGGCTCAAGATCTGCAGGTCGGTCTCCGGCGTGGCGCCCACGATGAGCTGGGTGCTTTGTCCCGCCGGGGCAAACCGGGGCGCGTGGCGGTACTTTACCACCTCCTGCCGTCCCTGCTCGATGCCGTCCCGCAGCAGGCCCATGGGGGCCAGAATGTCGGTCTTTTTCTTGTCGGGAGCCAGCAGCCGCAGGCTGCTTTCCGAGGGCAGCTCGATGTTGACGCTCATGCGGTCGGCCAAAAGGCCCAGCGCCGTCAGCAGCTCCGGGCTGGCACCGGGGATGGCCTTGGCGTGGATATATCCCCAAAAGTGATATTCGTTCCGCAAAATGCGCAGGGTCTGCAGCATCAGTTCACAGGTGTAGTCGGGACTGTTCACCACGGCGCTGGACAAAAACAAACCCTCGATATAGTTGCGGCGGTAAAACTGCATGGTCAGGTCGGCCAGCTCCCGGGGCGTAAAGGTGGCCCGCCGGGTTTCGTTGGAGCGGCGGTTGACGCAATAAGTGCAGTCGTAACTGCAGGCGTTGCTCTGCAGCACCTTCAGCAGAGTGATGCACCGCCCGTCTGCTGAAAAACTGTGGCAGCAGCCGCAGGCCATGGTAGCGCCCAAGCCGCCGGGACGGGCGGCGCGGTCCAGCCCGCTGGAGGTGCAGGCGGCGTCATATTTGGCGGCATCGGCCAAAACTGTCAGTTTTTCCAGCATATCCATAAAATTGCGCCCTCCAAAATCAAACATTTGTTCGATTATAAAATAGCACAAATGTTCGCTTTTGTAAACAGGGAAATCCTTGCAGGAAGGGGAAAACTGTGCTACCATAATGCCGTAAAGGAGGCATACGCCATGCTGACCGTATATCCCGATTACTATCCCGCCTTCCGATGCATCGCCGGCGACTGCAGGCACAGCTGCTGTATCGGCTGGGAGATCGATATTGACGAAGAGAGCCTTGCCAAATACAAGGCCATGCCCGGCCCCCTGGGCGAGCGCCTGCGGAGCAATATTTCCGCCGGGGACCCGCCTCACTTT
The DNA here is from genome assembly GCA_017559995.1 of Clostridia bacterium. Lineage (GTDB taxonomy): Bacteria > Bacillota > Clostridia > Oscillospirales > Butyricicoccaceae > UBA4644. The sequence continues at coordinate 4,955 of JAFYPP010000068.1, forward strand.
GTGCTGGGGGAGGGGGAGCGCTGCCCCTTCCTGAACCGGTGTAATTTGTGTGATCTGATCCTGGAGGGCGGCGAGGCGCTGCTGTGCCAGATCTGCGGTGACCATCCCCGGTTCCGCAACTTCCTGCCCGGGCGCACCGAGATCGGCCTGGGCCTGTGCTGCGAGGGTGCGGCCGCCCTCATCCTGTCCCGCACCGAGCCGGTGACTTTGGTGGCGGAAGGGACCGATGACGCGCCCGACCGGGAACGCGATGCATTGCTGGACCTGCGGCAGCAGGCCTTTGCCGTGGCCCAGGACCGGACGCTGTCCATGGATGCCCGCTGCGACAGGCTGCTGCGGCTGTGCCACGGCTGCGAGCCGGGCCATCCTGCCGATTGGGCGGACGTGCTGCTGGAACTGGAGCGGCTGGACGACACCTGGACGGCCATGGTGGAAAAACTGGCCCGGGAAGGTAAAACTGCCCCCATCCCCGCCGTGACCGACGTGGAGTGGGAGCAGCTACTGGTGTATTTTCTGTACCGGCACTTTTTGACCGCCTGGGAGGATGGCGACGTGGGCAGCAAGGCCGGCTTTGCCGTGTTTTCCCTGCGCCTGCTGCGGTGCCTGAAGGGTCTGTATCCCCAAATCGAACTGGCCGAGCTGGCGCGGATGTACTCTGCCGAGGTGGAATATTCCACCGAAAATCTGGATGTTCTGTTTGAAGAACTGATGATTTGAAAAAACTGTTGACAAATGTATACCTTTATCGTATACTAAAGATGGTTAGTTAAAGCTAACCAAAGTTTCCTTTCGGAAATGTGTTTGATGTGTGCAAAGAGGCGGCTCGTAAGAGCCGCCTCTTTGTGTTTATGCTTTTTCTTCTTTGATGACGTATTTTCGGGTTTTCCAGGCACCGGAGAAATAATACACCAGACCGATCCACAACGGCGTGAAGCCGGCCAGGGCATCGCCCAGCCAGAAGCCGATGTACTCCATGTTGAGCACCAGACCCAGCAGGATGCTCAGGCCGATACGCATCACCAGACCGTCCAGAATGGCGGTGGCGAAGTTGACCTTGTGGTTGCCGCTGCCGTTGATGAGGGCGTTCATGGGGGCGCGGCAGGCACTGCCCAGGAAGAGCAGCACGGCCACCGGCTTGAACTCCATGGCAATGGCCATGACGCCGGCCTCATCGGTGAACAGGCCGAACACGAACTCGGGGAAGAGCAGCACGGCCACCGACAGCAGCACCGAACTGCACAGGGCGAAGCTGAAGCAGGTGAGCATGATGCGGGGCACACGCTCGTACTTCTTGGCGCCCACGTTCTGTCCCACCATGGAGGCGCCGGCGGCGTTCACCGAGTTGGAGATCAGGTTGCTCACCGAACCCAGCTTGTTGACGATGCCCGCCATAGCGGAAACCGATACGCCGTAGGAGTTGATCCAGCTGTTGACGAACAGCTTGGAGAAGTGGATGGAGGCACTCTTGATGGCCATGGGCACGCCCAGCTTGGTCAGCGAGGACAAATATTCCTTCTTGGGATGGAGGAAGTCGGACAGGCCGATGGAAAAGTCCAGCTGCTGCCGGTTGCGCCACAGAAATACCACGCAGCACACGAAGGAGAAGCCCTGGCTGAACACCGTGGCGATGGCGGCGCCCATGGCGCCCATCTTCAGGCCCCAGACCAGCGCGATGTCCAGTGCGATGTTCATCAGCGCCGCCAGAGTGATAAAGATGAAGGGGTGCTTGGAGTCGCCCATGCCGCGCAGCACGGCGGACACCATGTTGTAGCCGTAGATAAACACCAGACCCACGATGCACACGGTGGAATAGGCCAGCGCCTCGTCCCAGGAGGCGGCGGGAGTGTTCATCAGGGACAGGATGCCCTCACGGAAGATCAGGCACAGCACGCTGAGCACAAGTGCGCAGCCGGTGAGGAAGGTGAACATGGTACCCACGAAGGAGCCCACCTTTTCCCGCTGCCCGGCGCCGATGTACTGGGACACGATGATCTGGCCGGCGCTGGAAAAGCCCATGGCCACGAAGGTGAGGAAGCTGGATACGTCGCCACCCACCGACACCGCCGAAAGGCCCACCGAGCCCATGACCTGGCCCACGATGACCATGTCCGCCATGTTGTACACCACCTGCAGAAGGTTGGCCAGCAGCAGGGGCGTGGCGAACCGCAGCAGCTGCTTGGGCACGCTGCCCGATGTGAAATCCCGAATAAACTTCTCTTTTGCCATAATATGCTCCTTTATGGGTGATAACGGTTTCTTTTTGGGAGAAATCCGTTTATAATGGGTACGGAAGGAAGGGTTGCTTCGTGAAACGAAAAGAATTGATCAAACGGTACAGTTTGTTTATCGTCAGTCTGTGGTTTTCCGCTCTGGGCGTGGCCGTGACCAAATGCGGCAGCCTGGGCGTTTCCTGTATTTCTTCGGTGCCCAACGTGCTGTCCCTGCGCTTTACGGCGCTGACCATCGGCGGTTGGACCTTTGTGTGGAATACCCTGCTGGTGGTCTGCCAGATCGCCCTGCTGCGCAAAAACTTTCAGAAGATCCAGCTTTTGCAGATCCCGCTGTCCTTTTTGTTCGGCTGGTTTACCGACGTTGCCATGCTGGTGGCGGTAAAGATCCCGGTGAACAGCTATCCTATGCAGCTGTTCATGGTGGTGCTGGGCGTGGTGATCCTGGCATTCGGCATCACGCTGGGCGTCATCGCCAACGTGGTGCTCAACGCCGGTGAGGGCATCGTCAAGGCGCTGGCCGACGTGTCGGGAAAAGAGTTCGCCTTCGTGAAGGTGCGCTTTGACGCCGTCTGCGTCCTTTTGGCGGTGGGTATCTCTCTGCTGACCTTCGGCGGGAAGATCATCGGCGTCCGGGAGGGCACCCTCATCGCCGCCTTCCTCAACGGCACCATGGTGAAATGGTACAGCCGTCGGCTGAAAGCGCCGCTGGATCAGTTGCTCTCCGCCTGAACCATGCCGTCGTGGATGGCCTGAATGGCCAGACGGTAGCTGTCCCGCACCGGCAGATCGATGTGAGAAAAACCGCCGATGTGCTCGTGCACGCAAAAACCGTGCATGGCGGCCCGCAGCACCCGCTGCCAGTGGATCTTTTGGTCGGCGGACAGGCCGTAACCGTCCAGCACCTGCAGGATGGGCTTTACGGTCAGCTCTCCCGCCTGCGGCAGTACGGGATGCTGGTGCTTCTGCAGCCCCATGATGACCTTGTCCAGATTCTCGTGAGCCATGGCGAAATCGTGATAGGCATCGGCCAGGGCAAAGAGCGCCTCTTTCCGGGTCTTACCCGCGATGGCCGCAAGCTGGGCGCGGCTGCGCATCTCGGCGGCCCGGAGGCCTACCTGGCCCATCAGATCGTCCATTCCGGCGATATGGTTGTAGAGGGAAGCTGCCTTGACGTCCAGCGCCATCGCCAGCTCCCGCATGGAAAGGCCCATAGGGCCCCGTTCCTCCACCAGTTGGAGGGCGGTGTCGATGATGAGTTCCCGGCTGAGTCCTTTTTTTGCCATGAGATCGCTCCTGTACATAAAACTAACGCCGTTAGCATTGTATGCCAACGGCGTTTCTTTGTCAAGCAAAGAAAAACGGCACGGTATGTACCGTGCCGTTTGCTGTTTACTTTCTTCTTCTTCCGCCGCCACTGCGGTCGTTGCGGGACTTCACGTCGGACAGACGGCTCTCGCTGCTCTGCATAAAAGCCTTCAGCTTGCTCTCGAAAGAGTCATCGCCCTTGGGCAGCGTGCTCTGGTCGGGGGCAAACACGGGAGGCTGGCTCTTGACGGGACGGGGAGCGGCAGGGGCCGCGGGACGG